>JBFWJB010000238.1:0-4775 GCA_050253435.1 Rhodospirillaceae bacterium | reverse complement strand
GAAGGAGCAGGCGATGCTGGAAGTACGGGATCTGGTCAAGACCTTCGACGGCGTCCACGCGGTGGACGGCCTGTCGTTCGACGTGCCCGACGATGCGGTGCTCGGGATGATCGGCGTCAACGGTTCGGGCAAGACGACGACCCTCAACTGCATCTGCGGCCTGACGGCGCCGAGTTCCGGCAGCATCCGCTTCGACGACCGGGAGATCGCGGGCCTGCCTGCGCACGAGATCATGCACCTCGGCCTCGGCCGCACCTTCCAGGTGCCGCAGGTGTTCAACCGCATGACCCTGACCGACAACCTGCTGGTGCCGGTTTTCGAATCCGCCAAGGCCGATTCCACGCTTCAGGACGCAGCGGAGGCATGCCTGGAGGCGGTCAATCTGGCGCATCTGCGCCACAACTTCGCCGAGGAGCTTTCCGGCGGCCAGCAAAAGCTGCTGGAGCTGGCGCGGCTGATGATGTTCCAGCCCGGCCTGGTGCTGCTCGACGAACCCTTCGCCGGGGTGAACCCGAGCCTGTGCATGGAGATGATGGGCCATATCGAACGGATGCGGGCGATGGGCACCAGCTTCATCCTGGTCAGCCACGACCTCACCAGCATCTACCGCCTGTCCACCGACATCGTGGTTCTCAACGCCGGGCGGATCATCGCCCACGGCGATGCCGGCCACGTGAAATCGCATCCGGACGTGATCGAGGCCTACCTGGGGATTTGAGATGAGCGAGCCGATACTCTCCATGCACGGGGTGTGCGTCGCCTACCAGGGCGACATCACCATCCTCGACGGCGTCAGTCTCGATTTCGTCCGCGGCGAGATTGCGGGCCTGATCGGTCCCAACGGCGCGGGCAAGTCCACCGTGCTCAAGACCCTCTGCGGCTTCCTCAAGCCGCGCAGCGGCAGCATCCGTTTCGAGGGGCAGCCGATCGACGGCCTGTCGCCGCACGCGCGCATCGGCCTCGGCATCGCCTACGTGCCGCAGCACCGCAGCCTCTTCGACGGCCTGACCGTGGAGGGCAACCTGCGCCTCGGCTGCTGGACCTTCCGCCGGGACAAGGCGCGCGTCGCGCGGGCGCTGGCGCGCGCCTACGAGCTGTTTCCCGCCCTCGCGGACAAGCGGAAGGAGCGCGCCGGTGCGCTTTCCGGCGGGCAGCAGCGCTTTCTCGAACTCGCCCGCGCCCTCATCGTCGAGCCCCAGGTGATTCTCCTCGACGAACCGACGGCGATGATCGCGCCGCGGCAGTCGCACGAGATCTACGAGTTCATCGGCCGTCTGGGCGCGGCGGGAAACACCGTGGTCCTGGTCGACCAGAACGTCCGCCAGTGCGCCGCGGTTTCCGACCGCATCCATGTGTTGGAACTCGGGCGCAACAAGGCGAGCGGCACCCGCGCCGACCTCTCCCAGGACGGCAGGCTGCAGCGCATGATCGGCGAATGGCTCGACTACAAGATCGACTGATTTCCGGGCGCGCCGCCCTTCGGCCTCTGGATGGCAAAGAAAAAGCCCCCTGGCGAGCCAGGGGGCAAAAGTTTGAACAGGGAGGCTTCACGTCAAGGAGACGTCGGACCGTCGAAAAAAACGGCCCGAGCGGCATTGGGGTATCGGGTTGCCGCCGGACCCGAACGCGGAAGGCCGAGGGGGTCCCGGCCTTGCGGGGCATGTTTTAGGTCAAAGACCCTGCCCTAACCATCTTGATTTTCGAAATTGAGATATGCGCCGATCGCATAGGTGTGACGGATGTCACCCGCTCAGGTTATGGCTTTGTGACAGGCGGCGCATAATCCGTGGCGATCTTCTTGAGCAGGAAGTCGCGGAACACCGCGACGCGCTTGGAGTGGCGCATTTCCTGCGGGTAGACGAACCAGGCGTCGAAGGACGGGCCGTCCATGTCCGGCAGCACCCGCACCAGGCCGGCGAGATCGGAGGAGAGGTAGTCCGGCAGCGCGCCGATGCCCAGGCCGCTGCGCACCGCCTGAAGAATGCCGTGCACGTTGTTGACCTTGAGGATCGGGCGGCGGCCGCCGCTGCGTCCGGTCTGGTAGGTGAGCAGCCAGTTCATGTTGTCCACCGGCGGGCGGGTGTCCTCGCCGTAGACGATGACGCGGTGCTCGTCGAGGTCGCTTGCCGCCTTCGGCTCGCCGTAGGTCTCGATGTAGGCGGGCGCGGCGTAGAGGTGGTAGTGCATGGTGAAGAGGTTGCGCTGGATGAGGTCCGGCTGGTGCGGCGCCTTGAAGCGGATGCCGACGTCGGCGGCGCGCATCGCAAGGTCGAGCTCCGCATCGTCGAGGACCAGCGAGACCTGGATCTCCGGATAGGTCTCGATGAACTCGCCGATGCGCGGGGCCAGCCACATCGCGCCGAAAGCCACGGTGGTGGTGATCTTGAAGGGTCCCTCGGGGCGCAGCTTGCTTTCGGTGAGGCGGGCCTCGGCCATGGCGAGCTTGGCGAACACGTCGTGGACGGTGCGGTAGAGGTCCTCGCCCTGCTCGGTAAGCAGGAGGCCGCGGGCGTGGCGGTGGAACAGCGGAATATGCAGGCTTTCTTCCAGCGCGCCGACCTGGCGGCTCACCGCCGACTGGCTGAGGTTGAGGATCTCTCCGGCGCGGGTGAAGCTGCCGGCCTCCGCCACCGCGTGGAAGATGCGCAGCTTGTCCCAGTCCATGGTGGTGCCCTGGCGCGAAATCATGCAATCCCCCGTCTGTGCGCGAAGAGATCCATCCCCATGCCAACCTTAAGCTAAAAAACAAAGCCACGGCAAGGGTTTCCCCCTGCCGTGGCGGGCCTGTGGATGATTTTTACGCCTAGATTTCGGCGCCGTGCGCGACCAGGAAGTGATCGGCCTCGATCGCCGCCATGCAGCCGGTGCCCGCGGCGGTGACCGCCTGGCGGAAGAGACGGTCCTGCACGTCGCCCGCGGCGAAGACGCCGGGCACGTTGGTCGCCGTGGAGTCCGGCTTGGTGACCAGATAGCCTTCCGCGTCGGTATCGAGCACGCCCTTGAACAGCTGGGTGTTGGGGGTATGGCCGATGGCGACGAACACGCCCTCCACCGGGATGTCGGTGAGCGCGCCGGTCTTGACGTTCTTGACGCGCAGGCCGTTCACCGCCTTGGGGTCGCCGCCGCCGAGAATTTCCTCCGGCACCGAGTCCCAGACCACGGTGATCTTCGGGTTGGCGAACAGGTGCTCCTGCATCACGCGCTCGGCGCGCAGGGCGTCGCGGCGATGCACCAGGGTCACCGACTTGGCGTGGTTGGTGAGGAAGATCGCCTCCTCCACCGCGGTGTTGCCGCCGCCGATGATCGCCACATCCTTGCCGCGGAAGAAGAAGGCGTCGCAGGTGGCGCAGGCGGAGACGCCGAAGCCGCGGTATTCGGTCTCGCTCGGCAGGCCGAGCCAGCGCGCCGTGGCGCCGGTGGCGACGATCAGGGTCTCGCCCTCGTAGACGTCGCCCGAGTCCCCGACGCAGCGGAACGGCCGCTTGCTCAGATCGGCCTCGGTGATGATGTCGTAGATCACCTCGGCGCCGACGCGCTCGGCCTGCGCCTGCATCTGCTCCATCAGTTCCGGCCCCTGCACGCCTTCGGGAAAGCCGGGGAAATTCTCGACGTCGGTGGTCAGCGTGAGCTGCCCGCCCGGCTGCAGCCCGGCGACGAGAAGGGGCTTCAGGTTGGCGCGCGCGGCATAGATCGCGGCGGTCAGCCCGGCGGCGCCGGAGCCGATAATCAGAACCTTGGTGGAATGCGTGGTCATGGTCTCTCTCGGGGGCTGGGGGAGCGTTTTGCGTATATGAGGATTCGCTACAGAAAATAGGAAACATTCGCGTTTGGCGCAATCCGCAGCGCCATGCCGCGGCGCTGCGGGGAAACCCAGAATACCCGATCGCACGATGGAAAAAACCGGATAAATCGGAGGGCTTCACGGGCCCGGAGTTGCATTTCCGTTGTGCCGGATACAGATTGAGAGTAATAAAATTTCAAACTCCAGCCCGGCATCCGCTCCGGGCGCACGAGGGGGATGCATCGTCCATGCAACGGGTCAAACTCGATCGGGTGGACCGCCAGATTCTGGCGGATTTGCAGGCCGACGGCCGCATCACCAACGTCGATCTGGCGCGCCGCGCCGGAATTTCGGCGCCGCCGTGCCTGCGCCGGGTGCGCGCATTGGAAGACGCGGGGATCATCCGCGGCTACCATGCGGCGATCGATCCGGGGGCTCTCGGCTACAACGTCACGGTGTTCGCGCAGGTGGCGCTCAACTCCCATGCGGAGGGCGACCTCAAGGCCTTCGAGGACCGCGCCGCGGCCTGGCCGGAGGTGCGGGAGTGCTACATGCTGGCGGGCGAAACCGACTTTTTGCTGAAGGTGGTCGCGCGGGATTGGGAGGACTACCAGAAGTTCCTTACCGCCCGGCTCACCGCCGCGCCCAACGTCGGGCACGTCACCACGGCGCTCGCCATCCGCTCGGCGAAGCAGGAGCCGGGGGTGCCGATCTCCACCGCTGCGCCCGAGCGCGAATAATCCGCGGATTTCTCAGCCGGAAACGATGCCGAGCCGCGCCCACGCGGCGAGGCGCTGCGGCGTGAGCCCGGCCAGGCCGCGTTGCGCCAGGGCGGCAATGGCGGCGCGGCCTTCGGCGCTGTCGCCGCGGCCGTTGGCGGCGGCCAGCAGGCGCGCGGCGACCGCCGCCTCGGCCTCGGCGAAGCCGCATCCGGTCTCGGAGATGGCGGCCCGCGCCAGCGCGGTCTCCGCTGCAATCGGCAGCGCGCACCCGG
>JBFWJB010000237.1:0-4800 GCA_050253435.1 Rhodospirillaceae bacterium | reverse complement strand
CATCCTCGACGCCAGCGGCCGCATCGGCGGCGAGAACCCGGGCTACAGCTATACCGACAGCCTCGGCGTGCTGTATCAGAAGGCGGACAGCGACGGCGACCGCGGCCACGTCCGCCTGCGCAGCGAATGGGACATCAACGACACCTGGCGCTCCACCACCGATCTGCACGCCGTCTCGTCCGATACCTACCTCAAGCGCTACAAGCTGAACAACCGCACCGACTACCTGACCGGCCAGAACAGCCTGCGCTCCAACGACGGCGACTTCCTGACCAGCCGCGCCACCCTGGAAGGGTTCGACGGCGAGGACTACGCCCGCATCGAGGCTCTGTCTTTCCGCGAGCTGCGCGTCCTCAACGACCCGGAGAAGAACCCCATCGCCCTGCCGCGCGCCAGCTGGAGCCACACCGGAGAGACCGGCGCCAAGGGCGGCTACTGGACCACCCAGCTCTCCACCGCGGCGCTCACCCGCACCTCCGGCGCCGACAGCTACCGCGTCTCCGGCGACGCGATCTGGACGCTGCCCTACGTCGCGCCCTCGGGCGAGCACTACACCCTCACCACCGCGCTGCGCACCGACGTCTACGAGGTGGCCGACTACCAGAAGACCGACGGCAGCTATTTCACCGGCACCACCGGGCGCATCGTTCCCGAGGCGTCGCTGCGCTGGAGCTGGCCGTTCGCCAGCGCCGGCGAACACACCACCCAGGTGATCGAGCCGGTGGTGGTGGGCACGGTCTCGCCGGTCGGCGGCAACCCCACCAGCATCCCCAACGAAGACAGCCGCGACCTCGCCTTCGACGACACCCAGGCGCTTTCCGCCAACCACTTCGTCGGCCGCGACCGCATCGAGACCGGGCCCAGGCTCGCCTACGGCATGAACTGGAACGCCTACATGACCGGCACGCCGAACATCGTCTCGGCTTTCCTCGGCCAGACCTTCCGGACGCATCAGGACGCGGTGTTCGACGAAGCCACCTCGGGCATCCGCGAGGGCCTGTCCGACTACGTCGGCCGCCTGCGCTACCAGTACGGCAGCAATTTCTACGTCAACTACCGCTTCCGCCTCGACCAGAACAACTTCGATGTGGTCAGCAACGACATCACCGTCGGCGGCGGCATCGAGCCCCTGCAGCTCGGCATGAGCTACATCAACGACCGCCGCCTCGTGGAATACGACAATGCCTCCGAGGACGTGGAACAGGTCGCTTTCTCCGGTATTGCGCACCTCACCCGGGACTGGTCGTTCGCCCTCTCCACCAACCACAGCCTTGCCGACAACGGCGGGCCGCTTTCCTTCTCCTCGGCGGCGATCTACGAAGACGAATGCTTCCGGCTGCGCATCACCGGAAGCAAGGACTATACCTCCGACCGCGACGCAGAGAGCGGCTGGGCCTTCCTCATGATGCTCACCTTCAAGACCATGGGCGACACCCAGTTCAGCCTCTAGACAGAAAACGGGCAGACGCGATGAAACCTTTTGCCACCATGAAACGTTGGGCAGCCGTCCTCTCGGGAGCCCTCTTCGCCGTTCTCGCCGCGCCGCAGCCGGCCCCGGCGCAGGACGCCCTGCGCATCGCCGCCGTGGTCAACGACGACGTGGTCTCGGTCTTCGACCTCGCCACCCGGCTGCGCCTCGCGCTGTTCTCCTCGCGGCTGCCCGACACCGCGGACAACCGCCGCCGCCTCGCGCCCACGGTGCTGCGCGCCCTGATCGACGAGCGCCTGCAGGCGCAGGAGGCCAAGCGCCTCAACATCGCGCTCTCCGACGACGACCTCGCCCACGCCGTCTCCCAGGTCGAAGCCGGCAACCGCATGCCCGCGGGCGGGCTGAAGCGGATCGCCGCCGACCTCGGCATTCCCTACGACACCATCACCGGCCAGATCCGTTCCCAGGCGCTGTGGGTCAAAGTGGTCGGCCGCCTCTACAACGCCAAGAGCGTCCCCTCGGCGGAAGACATCGCCGAGCGCAAGGCGCAGCTCGCCGCCACCCTCGGACGGCCGCAGTACCACGTCGCGGAGATATTTCTCCCCTTCGACGCGGGTCAGAGCGAAACCGACGTGCTGGCGCTCGCCGACAAGCTGGTGGAGCAGCTGCGCCGCGGCGCGCCCTTCGTCCAGGCGGCGCACCAGTTCTCGCGCAGCCCCACGGCGGCGCGCGGCGGCGACCTCGGCTGGGTGCCGCAGGGCCAGCTCGAACGCGAACTCGACGCCGCGCTGATGCAAATGGCGCCGGGCGACATCTCCACGCCGATCCGCACCACCAGCGGCTACTACATCCTGCGCCTGGAGCAACGCCGCGTCATCGCCGCCCCGGACGCCGGGGAAACCCGCTACCGCCTGTCGCAGATCAAGCTGCCGACTTCCGGCGACAAGGCGCTTTCCGCCACCGACCGCGACAAGGTGGTCGCCTACGTGCGCGCCTCGTTGCGCGGCTGCCCGGCCTTCGACGCCTACGGCAAGACGCTGGCCACCCCCGGCACCGGCCCGCTCGGCACGCTGCTGCAGAAGAACCTGCCCGCCGCGCTGGCCTCCACCGTCACCGCGCTCCCCGTCGGCGAGCCGAGCGGCCCCATGGACCTCGGCGGCGTCACCACGCTCCTCATGGTGTGCGAACGCACCGCGCCCTCCGCCTTGCCCGACGACGAAAAGATCCGCGATACGCTGCGCCTGGAACGCATGGAACGGGCCGCCCAGCGCCACCTGCGCGACCTGCGGCGCACCGCCGTCATCGACATCCGGATATGACCGCGCCGCTCGCGCTCAGCATGGGGGAACCCGCGGGGATCGGGCCGGACCTGATCCTCGACGTCTGGCGGCGCGCGCGCGATGGGGCTATTCCCGCCTTCGCCGCGATCGCCGACCCGGCGGTGCTCGCCGCCCGCGCCGAACGCCTCGGCGCGTCCGTGCCGATTCGGCCCATCGCAGCGATGGCGGAGGCGGCGGAGGTCTTTCCCGCCGCGCTGCCGGTGTTGGCGGTGAGCGCGGCGAACCCCGAAGTCATCGGCGCGCCCGACCCCGCCAACGCCGCCGCCGTCACCGGCGCGATCCGCCGGGGCGTGGAGCTCTGCCAGGCCGGGGAGGCCGCCGCCCTGGTCACCGCGCCGATCCACAAGGCGGCGCTCGCCGCCGCCGGGTTCCCGCACCCCGGCCATACCGACTACCTCGCCGAACTCGCCGGGCCCGGCCACCGCGCGGTGATGATGCTCGCCTGCGACGCGCTCAAGGTGGTGCCCGCCACCGTGCACTGCGCGCTTTCCGAGGTGCCCGCCCGCCTCGCCGTCCTGCCGCTCGCCGCGATCGCGCGCACCGTGCTCGCCGCGCTTGCCCGCGACTTCGGCATCGCGCGGCCGCGCCTCGCCGTCGCCGCGCTCAACCCGCACGCCGGGGAAGACGGCCTGATGGGCGACGAAGAGGAAGACCTGATCGCCCCGGTGATCGCCGAACTTGCGGCCGAGGGCCACGCAGTGGCGGGCCCCTTCCCCGCCGACACCCTCTTCCACGCCGAGGCGCGCGCCGCCTACGACGCGGCGCTCTGCATGTATCACGACCAGGCGCTGATCCCGATCAAGACGCTGGACTTCCACGGCGGCGTCAACGTCACCCTGGGGCTGCCGTTCATCCGCACCTCGCCGGACCACGGCACCGCACTCTCCCTCGCCGGGACCGGACAGGCCCGCCCCGACAGCCTGATCGCGGCGCTGCGCATGGCGGCAGGAATGGCGCAGGCGCGCGCGGGGGCGGCATGAACGACCCCCTGCCGCCGCTGCGCGAGGTCATCGCCGCGCACGGCCTGCGCGCCAAAAAGAACCTCGGCCAGAACTTCCTCCTCGACCTCAACCTCACCGCGCGCATCGCCCGCGCCGCCGGGCCGCTCGACGCGGGCACGGTCATCGAGGTCGGCCCCGGCCCCGGCGGCCTGACCCGCGGCCTGCTCTCCGAAGGCGCGGCCAACCTCGTCGCGATCGAACGCGACGACCGCTGCCTGCCCGCACTGGCGGAAATCGCCGAAGCCTACCCCGGCCGCCTGCAAGTGATCGCAGAAGACGCGCTTTCCATCGACTACGCCGCCCTCGGCCCCGCGCCGCGGCGCATCGCCGCCAACCTGCCCTACAACATCGGCACCGTGCTGCTCATCCGCTGGCTGGAAAACCCGCACGCCTTCGCCAGCATCACCGTGATGCTGCAAAAGGAGGTGGTGGACCGCATCACCGCGCCGCCCGGCGGCAAGGACTACGGCCGCCTCTCCGTGCTCTGCCAGTGGCTGTGCGAAACCTCCCCCCTGTTCGAGGTCCACCCCGCCGCCTTCACCCCGCCGCCCAAGGTCACCTCCGCCGTGGTCCGCCTCGAACCGCGCGCCGACCCCCTCGCCCCCGCGCCGCGCAAAGCCCTGGAACGCGTCGCCGCCGCCGCCTTCGGCCAGCGCCGCAAGATGCTGCGCGCCGCGCTCAAACCCCTGGGCGGCGAGGCGCTGTGCGACCGCGCCGGAATCGACCCGCAGGCGCGGGCGGAAACCGTCCCGGTCGAAGGCTTCTGCGCATTGGCGCGGGCGTTGGGGGAACACTAAAACTTTGCGAGGGGTCTCGGACCCCTCGCGCACCCCATAACTTTTGGTTTTTGCGCGCAGCGCCATAGGGCCATCACGCGGCGTGACGGTTGATGGCCGCTGCGCGGCGAAAAACTTTGGGGTCTGGGGCCCAAGGCCCCAGTAGGGTCCAGGGGTGAAACCCCTGGCCTGGCTGTACCCTACATCTGCTCGCGCAAAGCGCCGATGAAATCGGACATGCCGGTCAGGCGGGC
>JBFWJB010000236.1:0-4806 GCA_050253435.1 Rhodospirillaceae bacterium | reverse complement strand
CGATCACCACGCCGGGCTGCACGCCCTTTTCCGCCGCCTGGCTGTTGGCGTCGACCGCGGTGACGACCACGCCCTTGGCGTCGTCGGGGAGGTCGAACTTCTCGCGCAGAGCGGGGGAGATCGCCGCGACGGAAAGGCCGAGCGCGCGCACCTCGTGGCCCGCCGCGGCGGGCTTGCCGCCGGGCTGCGGCTTGGCGGAGGTCACCTTCACCTCGTCCTTCATCTCGCCGACCTGGACCTTGCGGGTCATGTGCTTGCCGCCGCGGATGAACTCCACGCTCGCGGCCTTGCCGATCGGGGTTTCCGCGACGATGCGCGGCAGGCGCCGCATCTCGTCCACCGGCTTGCCGTCGAAGGCGACGATGACGTCCCCTTCCTGCAGGCCCGCCTTGGCGGCCGGGCTGTCCGGCTGCACGTCCTGCACCAGGGCGCCCATGGCGTGATCCATGCCGAGGCTTTCGGCGATGTCGTCGGTGACGTGCTGGATGGTCACGCCCAGCCAGCCGCGCCGCGCGTGGCCGAAGGACTCGATGTCCTTGATCACCGTCTGCACGGTCTTGGACGGGATGGCGAAGCCGATGCCGACGGACCCGCCCGAGGGCGAGAAGATCATCGAGTTCACGCCGATCACCTGGCCGTCCATGTTGAACATCGGACCGCCGGAGTTGCCGCGGTTGATCGAGGCGTCGGTCTGGATGAAGTCGTCATAGGGCCCGGCGTTGATATCGCGACCGCGCGCCGAGACGATGCCCGCGGTCACCGACCCGCCGAGGCCGAAGGGATTGCCGATGGCGAGCACCCAGTCGCCCACCCGCGCCTTGTCGGAATCGCCGAACGAGACGTAGGGCAGAGGCTCTTTCGGCTCGACCTTCAACAGAGCCACGTCGGTCTTGGGGTCGCGGCCGATCAGCTTCGCCGGCAGGTCGCGGCCGTTCTGGAAGCTGACGACGATTTCCGTCGCGTCGTCGATGACGTGGTTGTTGGTGACGATCAGACCCTTGGCGTCGATGATGAAGCCGGACCCGAGGGATCGGGTCTTGCGCTTCACCGGCGCGCCGTTCTTGTGCTGGCGCTCGAAGAATTCCTTGAACAAATCCTCGAAGGGCGAACCGGGCGGAAACTGCGGCATGCCGAGGTCGCGCTGGTCCTCGCCCTCGACGATGTGGGTGGTGGAGATGTTGACCACAGCGGGCAGAAGCTTCTCCGCAAGGTCGGCGAAGCTGTCCGGCGCGCTTCTTGCCGCAGCGGGGGACGGCGCCCCCGCCAGAACCACCAGCACCAGGGCGCAAAAAGCGCCCGCCCAGCGGCGGCGGGCGCTTTCGCCCGCAGCCGGCCACATCGTTTTCATAGCGTCGTTCACGCTTCACTCCTCATCGTTCTGGTCGTCCCACCTATTTTTTACCCCGAGCCGCATCGAAGAAGCGGAAGAACTCGGAACCCGGCGACAGCACCAGGGTGGTGTCGGGTCCGAGGGCCTCGCGGTAGGCTTCCATCGAGCGGTAGAACGCGAAGAATTCCGGGTCCTTGCCGTAGGCCTTGCCAAGGATTTCGTTGCGCGTCGCATCGCCTTCGCCGCGCAGGATCTGCGATTTGCGGCGCGCCTCCGCAAGGATGACGGTGCGTTCGCGGTCCGCCTCGGCCTGGATTCGCGCCTTCATCTCCGCGCCGTCGGCGCGGTAGCGGGCCGCCTCGGCGAAGCGGTCGGAGCGCATGCGGCTGTAGAGCGCCTCGGCGGTGTCCTTCGGCAGTTCGGTGCGCCCGATGCGGACGTCGATCACCTCGATGCCGAATTCGTCTTCGCGCTCGCGCACCGCCTTGTTGATGCGGTCCATCACCTCGACGCGCTTTTCCGACAGCATGTCGGGCAGCAGCACCTTGGCCACCTCGACGCGCACCGCGTTGTTGAGCTCGCGGCCGAGGCGCTGGCGCAGCACCAGCTCGTTGCCCGCGGATTTGCGGAACTGCAGCGGATCGACGATCTTGTAGCGCGCGTAGAGGTCCACGATGATGCGCCGCTGGTCGCGCAGGTTCATCTCTTCGGAGTCGGGATCGAGGGCGAGCACCCGCTTCTCGTAAAAGGCGACATCCTGGATGAACGGCAGCTTGAAATAGAGGCCGGGGTCGCGGTAGACCGCCTTGGGATCGCCGAACTGCATCACCAGGGCCTGCTTGGTCTGATGCACCACGAACATCGAATTGGCGGCGACGAAGAGAACGGCCAGAACCCCCAGGCCGAAGAAGGCGTACTTGCGGTTCATCACTTGCCTCCCTTCGGCTGGACGCGCTTTTTCACTTCCGGCAGCGGCAGATAGGGCACCACGCCCTTAGCCGCGCCTTCCTCGATCACCACCTTGTTGGCCTTGCCGAGGACGTCCTGCAGGGTTTCGAGGTAGAGGCGCCTCTGGGTCACGCCTTCCGCCGCCTTGTAGCTGGCATAGACGGAGAGAAAGCGTTCCGCCTCGCCCTGGGCGTCCTTGACCTGGCGTTCCTTGTAGGCGAGCGCGTCCTGCTGCACCTTTTCCGCCTCGCCCTTGGCGCGCGGAATGATGTCGTTGCGGTAGGCGAGCGCCTCGTTGCGCTGGCGGTCGAGGTCCTGACGCGCATTGTTGACGTCGTGGAAGGCCTCGATCACCTGCTTCGGCGGGTCGACGGCCTGGAGCTTGACGCCGGTGATCGTCACCCCCGCCTTGTAGTAGTCCAGCAGTTCCTGGAGGCGCTGCAACACCTCGGCCTGCAGCGCCTCCTTGCGGTCGGTCATCAGCTGGTCGAGGCTGGAGCGCCCGGCGACCTCGCGCATCGCGCTTTCGGCGGCGCGGCGGATCGTCTCTTCCGGATCGCGGATGTTGAACAGATAGTCCTCCGCCTTGGCGACGCGCCAGAACACCGAGTAGTCGGCGTCCACCACGTTCTGGTCGGCGGTGAGCATCTGACGCTCGTCGGTGTCGCGACGCGCCGAGGCGTAGCGGCGCGACGCCTCCTCGGATTGGGCGCCGATATTGATCTGGCGGATGTTGGTCACCGCCACCGTCACCACGTCGCCGACCGGCCCGGGAAACCAGTAGTGCAGGCCCGGCTCGGTGGACTTGACGAACTTGCCGAAGAGAAGCTCCACGCCCTGTTCATCCGGCTGCACCTTGTAGAAGCCGGAGCTCGCCCACGCCGCGACCAGCACGGAAAGGCCAAGCAGCAGCGCCTTCGGCCCCTGCGGCCCGCGCGGAAACAGGCCGCGCATGCGGTCCTGACCTTTGCGGAGCAAATCTTCGATGTCCGGGGGTTGCTGGCCGGGGCCGCGCGGTTTGCGCGGGCCGTTCCCCCATGGGCTGTTGGAGTTCCCGGACTGGCCGCCGCCACCCCAAGGACCGCCACCATTTCCGCCGCCGGTGTTCCAGGGCATCGTTGTTGGTTCCCTCTGTTTACAGTGATTTTTTCGGATCGCGGGTTTGCCAGATCCGTCCGCCGCAGATTATATCGAAGAACAAGTCCATGGAACCCGCTTGATCGAGGTACGACAGAAAGTGAATTGGCGCTCCTTGCTCCCCCGCATATCGGGACAACCCGATCCCGTGTCAACGCCCGAAGGCGGCGCGGCACCCATCAACGCGGAGGAAATCCGCCGCCTTATCGGTGCGTTGCCGCCGCTGCCGGAGGCCGACGGCTGGCGCGCCGGCGACCATATCGCCGGACTCTCCGTCACCGCGGGCAAGGTTCTGCTCGCCTTCGAGGCGGGCGCGGGCCAGGCCGAGGCGCTGGAACCCTTCCGCGCCGCGGTGGAGGCCGAGCTTGCCGCCCTGCCCGGAATTTCCGCCGCGCAGGTGATTCTCACCGGAGAAAAGGCAGCCGCCGCGCCGCCCTCCCCGCCGCCGCGCATCGGCCAGCACCCGACCGGCGGCAAGATCGAGCTGCCCGGAGTCGGCCTGGTGGTCGCCGTCGCCTCCGGCAAGGGCGGAGTCGGCAAATCCACCACCACCGCCAACCTCGCCATGGCGCTGGCCGCCAAGGGGCTTGCCGTCGGCGTGCTGGACGCCGACATCTACGGCCCCTCCATCCCCACCCTGTTCGGCTGCGCCGACGCCAAGCCTCTCGCCTCGGCCGAAGGCAAGCTGCTGCCGGTGATGGCGCTCGGCGTGAAGCTGATCTCCATCGGCTTTCTGCTGCCGCCGGACGCGGCGGTGATCTGGCGCGGCCCGATGGTCGCGGGCGCGATCGAGCAGCTCTTCCGCGACGTGGACTGGGGCACGCTCGACGTGCTGCTGGTCGACCTGCCGCCCGGCACCGGCGACGCGCAGTTGACGATGTGCCAGAAGGCCCCGCTCTCCGGCGCGGTGGTCGTCTCCACGCCGCAGGACCTGGCGCTGATCGACGCCAAGCGCGCGCTCGTGATGTTCCGCAAGGTCGAGGTGCCGGTGCTCGGCATCGTCGAGAACATGAGCTATTACGAGTGCCCGCAATGCGGCCACCGCGAACACATCTTCGACCACGGCGGCGCGGAAGCGGCGGCCAAGGAGCTGGACACCGCCTTCCTCGGCGCGGTGCCGCTGACCCTTGCCATCCGCGAATCCTCCGACGCAGGCGTGCCGATCGCCGGGGCGCAGCCGAAAAGCCCGCAGGCCGCGGCCTACGCCGCCATCGCCGAGGCCGTGCTGGCGCAAGCCGAGGGCTGAAGCGGATTTCCTTCCCATCCTATCGCCGCGCCGCCTCCGACCGGAGGCGGCGCTTTGCGTTCGGCCGATGCGGCGGCTTGACATCGGAACAGATGAGACATATTTTCGATATATCGAAACTGCATCGAGATAGACTGCGAGGACA
>JBFWJB010000235.1:0-4898 GCA_050253435.1 Rhodospirillaceae bacterium | reverse complement strand
CCGCCGGAAGGCGAAGGTGGAGGTCAGCACCGCTTCCCAGGTTTCCCGAGTTTCTGGCATATTCATCCCGGTATCGACCAGGGTGAGCGCGTCGCCGTCCTCGAGGATCCACAGGTTGACGTGGTTGAGGCGGTAGGGCAGCCGCATCCGCAGCCAATGGACGCCGGGCGCGACCTCGCGGACCTCGCCGGTGCGCAGCGCCGGGATGGGGAATTCCAGAACGGAAGGGGACGGCATGGGAGAATCACTCTTCGCGGATGGGACCGAGGGCCACAGACTGCACGCCGCCGGCAGCCTTGACAACCCCGTGCTCGGCATCGACCTCGGCGGCACCAAGACCGAGGCGATCGTGCTCTCTCCCGCCGACGTGGTGCTCGACCGCTGGCGCATCGCCTCGCCTTCCGGCGACTACGACGCCACCATCCGGCTGATCCGCGGCCTCGCCGCCACGGCGGAAGACCGCTTCGGTCCCATGGGCGGCATCGGCATCGGCATTCCCGGCGCGCTCTCTCCCGCTTCCGGTCTGGTCAAGAACGCCAACTCCACCTGGCTCAACGGCCGCGCGCTCAAGGCCGACCTCGCCGCCGCGCTCGGCCGCACCCCGGCGATCGCCAACGACGCCGACTGCTTCGTCCTCTCCGAGGCCGCCGACGGCGCAGGCAAAGGCGCGCAGAGCGTCTGGGGCCTCATCCTCGGCACCGGGGTGGGCAGCGGCATCGCCATCCGCGGCCGCCTGCTCTCCGGTCCCAACGCCATCGCCGGGGAATGGGGCCACAACCCCCTGCCCTGGCCCAAGGACGAGGAACGCCCCGGCCCCGCCTGCTATTGCGGCAAGCATGGCTGCATCGAAACCTTCCTCTCCGGCCCCGGCTTCGCCGCCGACTACCGCGCCCACGGCGGGGCGGACAGCGTCCCCACCTCCATCGCCGCCGCCGCCGCGGACGGCGACCCCATCGCCGCGGCGGCGCTGGCGCGCTACCTCGACCGCCTGGCGCGCGCCACCGCCGCGGCGATCAATATCCTCGATCCCGAGGTCATCGTCCTCGGCGGCGGGCTCTCCAACATCGCCGCGCTCTATACCGGCCTGCCCGCGCTGTGGCCGCGCTACGTATTCTCCGACCGCGTCGCCACCCGCCTCGTCCCTCCGCTGCACGGCGACGCCAGCGGCGTGCGCGGCGCCGCCCGGCTGGCGCGGAAATACCCGGAACAATCTGCCCCATAGGCAACTTTTGCCGCCTATCGGTTGTGCTACCGCCTTGAATATTAACAGAAAGTTAAGGCATGGGGCGTGCATGGCTTCTTTACCATGCAACCTTCGGGACCGCCATGCGCACCTCTATGCCCGCCGCCGCCCTGCCCGCCCTGCGCTTCCCCGAAGAGGATGCCCCCTTCTTCGACCCCGCGCCGCCGGTCCTGCTCGCCGCGCCGCCGCCCGCCTATCCGGTGCGCGACATCAGCCCGCGCGAACTTGCCGGCCTCGCCCTCGAACTCTACCTCGGGGGCAGCCTCTGCCTCGACGACTACCTGCTGCTCGGCTTCCCCGCCGAACTCCACCCCGCCTACGACCGCACCATCGGCGCGCTCACCGGCCAGCCCGCCAGACCCGACGCGCCGCGCGACATGATCCGCGAATGGGAAAACCGCCTCTACGAACGCCAAACCTCCGACGCGCCGCTGCCGGAACTCACCGCCCGCGCCCGCCGAACCCTCGGCCTGCTGCGCTGGCTGGAACGCCCGGAGATCGGGAAACCGTAGAAGGATTACGAACCCGATGCCCGTGCCGGGTTGCCGTAAACCGTGACGCCGGGCGGCACGTCGCGTGTGACGACGCTGCCCGCCCCGACGATGGCGCCATCCCCGATCGTCACCCCCGGCAACACGATCGCCCCGCCGCCGATCCACACATCGTCGCCAATCCGAATCGGCAGGCCCCTTTCCAATCCCTTCGCGCGCGCGCCGACCTCGCGCGGATGATCCGCGGTCAGAAGCTGCACGCCGGGCCCAATCTGGGCTCGCGCACCGATTTCCACGCGGGCGATATCCAGAATGACGCAGTTGAAGTTCAAAAATGCGCCCGCGCCCAGATGGATATTGAAACCGAAGTCGCAATGAAACGGCGGGCGGATCTTCGCCTCCGCGCCGACGGAGCCGAGACGTTCCTCCAGCATCGCCTGGATATCCGACCATTCGGCCGCCGTCATCGTATTATAACGCGCCAGCCAGTCACGAGCGGCCCGTCCTTCCCGCCGGATATCCGGGTCGGAAAAGTGGACGAATTCTCCCGCGCACATTCTTTCCAATTCGGTTCGCGCCATGCGTCTCACCCTTCCGTTCCCGCATGAAAGCACAAAGGACGGACGCACCGCGGCGCGCCCGTCCCCTTCAACCGTTTTCCGTTTCGCCCTGCCGGGCTTTTCCGGCCTAGGCCTTGGGCTCGTCCGCCGTCGGCTCGGTGCTGACCTTAAGCTTCGGTTTCGGCAGGTCGAGCTTGATATGGAGTTCGCGCAGACGCTCCGGTTCCACTTCCGCCGGGGCCTGCATCAGGAGGTCCTGCGCCTGCTGGTTCAGCGGGAAGGCGATGATCTCGCGGATGTTGGGTTCGTCGGCGAGCAGCATGACGATGCGGTCGATGCCGGGGGCGGAGCCGCCGTGCGGCGGCGCGCCGAACTTGAAGGCGTTGAGCATGCCGCCGAAGCGCTCTTCCACCACTTCCGCCGGGTAGCCCGCGATTTCGAAGGCCTTGTACATGATATCCGGGCGGTGGTTCCGGATCGCGCCGGAGGAGAGTTCCACGCCATTGCAGACGATATCGTACTGGAAGGCCTTGATCGTCAGCGGGTCCTGGTTGAGCAGCGCGTCGAGTTCGCCCTGCGGCATCGAGAACGGGTTGTGGCTGAACTCGATCTTGCCGGTGTCCTCGTTGAGCTCGTACATCGGGAAGTCGACGATCCAGCAGAAAGCGAAGCGGTCCGCGTCCAGGAGGCCCAAGTCGGCGCACAGCTTGGTGCGCACCTTGCCCGCGAACTTCGCGGCGGGCAGCGCCTTGTCGCAGGCGAAGAACACCGCGTCGCCGTCGGCCACGCCCGCGGCTTCCTTGATCTGCGCAACGCGCGCGGGGTCGAGGTTCTTGGCGATCGGGCCCTTGGCCTCGCCGTTCGCGAAGGTGATGTAGCCCAGCCCGCCCGCGCCTTCTTCCCGCGCCCAGGCGTTGAGGCCGTCGAACCACGAGCGCGGCTTGGCCGCGCCGCCGGTGGCGGGAATGGCGCGCACCACCGCGCCGCCCTCGATGCCGCGGGCGAAGATGCCGAAGCCGGAGCCGCGGAAGGCCTCGGTCACATCGGCGATGATCAGCGGGTTGCGCAAATCCGGCTTGTCGGAGCCGTATTTCAGCATG
Organism: Rhodospirillaceae bacterium; assembly: GCA_050253435.1. Taxonomy (GTDB): domain Bacteria; phylum Pseudomonadota; class Alphaproteobacteria; order Rhodospirillales; family Rhodospirillaceae; genus Oleispirillum. The sequence continues at coordinate 1,504 of JBFWJB010000235.1, read as the reverse complement.
GAGTCGTCATAGGGGATGCGCGGGAACGGCGCCGGGGTGACGGCGCGGCCCTTGCCGAATTCCTGGAACACGCCTGCGATCACCGGCTCGATGGCGGCGAACACGTCGTCCTGCGTCACGAAGCTCATCTCGAAGTCGAGCTGGTAGAACTCGCCCGGCGAACGGTCGGCGCGGGAGTCCTCGTCGCGGAAGCACGGCGCGATCTGGAAATAGCGGTCGAAGCCCGCGACCATGAGCAGCTGCTTGAACTGCTGCGGCGCCTGCGGCAGGGCGTAGAACTTGCCCGGATGCTGGCGGGCGGGCACCAGGAAGTCGCGCGCGCCCTCGGGGCTGGAGGCGGTGAGGATCGGCGTCTGGAATTCCATGAACCCCTGCTCGATCATCCGGCGGCGGATCGACGCGATGACCTGGGAACGCAGCACGATGTTGGCGTGCAGGCGCTCGCGCCGCAGGTCGAGGAAGCGGTAGCGCAGGCGCATCTCTTCCGAGAAGTCCTCGTTGGAGGCCACCTGCATCGGCAGCACCTCGGCGGTGGAGAGCACCTCCACGGCATCGGCGCGCACCTCGATGTGGCCGGTGGGCAGCTTGGCGTTGATGGTGTCGGGGTCGCGCTTCACCACCCGGCCGGTGACGCAGATCACGCTTTCCGGACGCACGCTTTCCAGCGTCGGGAACACCGCGCTCGAGCTGTCGGTGACGCACTGGGTGATGCCGTAGTGGTCGCGCACATCGACGAACAGCAGATTGCCGTGGTCGCGCTTGCGATGCACCCATCCGGACAGGCGGACGGTTTCCCCGGCGTCGGCGAGGGTCAGGGCGTTGCAGGTGTGCGTGCGGTAGGGGTGCATGGCGCGGTCCTTCGGGTTAACTCAAGCAGGCAAAAGCACAACGAAGCCGCGCCTTTGTCAAGGCGGGATTTACCACAGTTTTCGTGGGCGCGTTTTTTCCGCCAGAGGCCTGCGTGCGCGCGCTACGCGAGGCTTGCCAGCGGATATACCAAAGAGGTATAGGTTGCCGCCATGAGCCTGATTACAGATACCAAGGCCCTGGCGGCTCTGTGCGAGCGCCTGGCCGAGTCCAAATTCGTCACCGTCGATACGGAATTCATCCGTGAGAAGACCTATTGGCCGCGCCTCTGCCTGATTCAGGTGGCGGGCGAGGACGAAGCCGCGTGCATCGATCCCTTGGCCGACGGCATCGAACTTGCGCCGTTCTTCGAACTGATGCGCGACACCTCGGTGCTCAAGGTCTTCCACGCGGCGCGCCAGGATCTGGAAATCCTGATGAAACTGATGGGCGAGCTGCCCAAGCCGATTTTCGACACCCAGGTCGCCGCCATGGTCTGCGGCTTCGGGGAATCGGTGGGCTACGAAACCCTCGCCACTCGCCTCGCCAACGCCCACATCGACAAGTCCACCCGCGTCACCGACTGGTCGAAGCGCCCGCTCACCGACCGCCAGGGGGTCTATGCGCTGGGCGACGTAATCCCGCTGCGCAAGGTCTA
>JBFWJB010000234.1:0-4900 GCA_050253435.1 Rhodospirillaceae bacterium | reverse complement strand
TTCGCCTTTTTGGCGGTGCGCACGGCGCGCGGCCTGCCGCTCAGCTTCCCCGCCACCACGGGCGTGCCCGCGCCGCAGCCGGGCGGGCGCATCGATCGGCCGTGATGCGGGCTCAGCCCTGCGGCGTCATCCGCCGGGCCAGATAGTCGGAAACCGCCAGCGTCATGTCGGGCAGGAATTCGCCGAAGAAGTGGTCCGCCTCGGGAATCAGGTGGTAGTCCACCGAGATGTTCTTCTGCCCCGAGAGCTTGTTGACCAGCTTCGCCACCGCGCTTTCCGGCACGATGTCGTCGGCCCCGCCCTGTACGATCAGGCCCGAGGACGGGCACGGCGCGAGGAACGAGAAGTCGAACAGGTTGGCGGGCGGCGCGATGGAGACGAAGCCCTCGATCTCCGGCCGGCGCATCAGAAGCTGCATGCTGATCCACGCGCCGAAGGAGAACCCGGCGATCCAGCAGGAAAGGGCGTTCTGGTTGATCGCCTGCAGCCAGTCGAGCGCCGCGGCGGCGTCGGAAAGCTCGCCCACACCGTTGTCGAAGCTGCCCTGACTGCGGCCGACCCCGCGGAAGTTGATGCGCAGCACCGAAAATCCGTTGCGGGCGAAGGCGTGATAGGTGTTGTAGACCACCTTGTTGTTCATCGTCCCGCCGTGCCGGGGGTCGGGATGAAGCACCAGGGCGATCGGGGCGTTGGGCACCTTGGAATGGGTGTAGCGGCCCTCTAGGCGGCCTTCTGGGCCGTTGATGATGACGTCTGGCATGGACTCGTGGTTTCCGCTTTCGCTTGCATGACCCGACCGGCGATGCGCCGCCCCGTTCCGGGCGGTATTTGATCGTCATTGTCGGGTATATGGATATTCGGCCTTGAGATGACTGGGCTTCCGCGCATACATTTGCCCCTCGGGCATTCGGCGAAAGGGCCGACCCGGGTGGGACGACACGAGTGTAGCACAGCTATGGACTCATTTTTCAAGCATCTCAAGGAAGACATCGACAACATCGTCGACAAGGACCCGGCCGCGCGCAACGTCTGGGAGGTGTTGTTCTGTTATCCGGGGCTGCATGCGGTGCTGGTGCACCGCCTGAGCCACTGGCTGTGGGGGCACGGCCTGAAATTGCCCTCGCGGGTGCTCTCTTACCTTTCGAGTATCCTCACCGGCATCGAAATTCACCCCGGCGCGACGATCGGGCGGCGTTTTTTCATCGATCACGGCACCGGCGTGGTGATCGGCGAGACCGCCGAGATCGGCGACGATGTGACCCTGTATCATGGTGTGACTTTAGGCGGCATCTCCCTTGATGTTGGGAAAAGACACCCAACTTTGGAACATGGAGTGATCGTCGGCTCGGGCGCACAGGTTCTGGGGCCGCTTCTGATCGGCGCAGGCGCGCGGATCGGGGCCAACGCAGTGGTGCTGGAGGATGTGCCCGCGGGCGCGACGATGGTGGGCATTCCGGCGAAGATGGCGAAGCGGCAGCGGCCCGAGGCCTGCGAGGAAGAATTCCGCGCCTATGGCGTCATCGACTCCGCACCGGACCCGGTGGGACAGGACTTGAAAGGCGTGCATCGTCAGATCGAGAGTTTGTCTCAGCGTATCCGGGAACTCGAATCCCGGCTCGGCGCGGCGGCGGCGCAGATGGAAAAGCCGAAGGCCAAGCGGACGGCGAAACCCGCCCGCGGAAAAAAGACCGAAGGCGATGCACGGTAAGGAGCGATTCCGGTGAGGCTGAGTACGAAGGGCCGCTACGCGGTCATGGCGATGGCCGATCTAGCTTCCCAGGGCAGCGGAAAACCCGTGGCCCTGGCCGATATCGCCACTAGACAGGAGATTTCCCTCTCCTATCTCGAACAGCTCTTCGGCAAATTGCGCAAGGGCGCGCTGGTGAAAAGCGTGCGCGGCCCCGGCGGCGGCTATCTGCTGGCGCGTCCGGGCTCCGACATCCGGATTTCCGACATCATCCTCGCGGTGGACGAGCCGATCCAGGCGACGCGGTGCACTCCCGGCACGCCTGCGGGCTGCCACAACAACAAGGGGCGCTGCCTCACCCACGACCTGTGGGAGGAGCTTTCCAACCAGATCTACCTCTACCTCAGCACCGTGACCCTGGACGACGTGGTGGAGCGCAAGGTGCTCGGTACCAGCGGCATGTTCCACGGTTCGCAGGGCGCCGCCGCGCAATAGGACTCTCGCGGTGCGGTTTTTTGCCCGCTTCCCTTGAAAATTTGCTATGAGCAGCCGATTTTCCCGGTTCGCCCGCGGCAGGCGGGCGGGCGTTCGTTCTCGGTTTTGAGGAGACTTCCGGCATGTCCAAACTGGTTTTCATCGAGCGTGACGGCACGCGGCGCGAGGTCGAGGCTCCGGACGGCCTCTCGGTGATGGAAGTGGCGCACCTCCACGGCATCGACCTGGAAGGCGCCTGCGAGGGTTCGCTCGCCTGCGCGACCTGCCACGTGATCGTCGATGCGGCGTGGTTCGACAAGCTCAACCCTGCCTCCGATAACGAAGAGGACATGCTGGACATGGCCTTCGGCGTCACCGCCACGTCGCGGCTGGGCTGCCAGATCCGTATGAGCGAGGAGCTTTCCGGCCTTACCGTCACCCTGCCGCCCAAGGAAGAGGACTGACCCCGGCGTGATGATCGAGGCCTTCCGCGCCGCCACCGCCCATCTCGCCCCCGGCGCCCGCGTTTGCGTGGCGATGTCGGGCGGCGTGGACAGCTCGGTGACCGCCGCCCTGTTGCAGCGCCTGGGCTTCGATGTGGTGGGGGTGACGATGCGGCTCTTCGACCTGCCGCCCGCCGACGCGGCGATCGCCGATGCCGAGCGGGTCGCCGCGATGCTCTCCATCCCTCACCGCGTGCTCGACCACGTGGCCGCCTTCCGCGACGGCGTGATGGCCCCCTTCGCCGAGTCCTACCGCCGGGGCGAAACGCCGCTGCCGTGCGCGGTGTGCAACCGCAAGATCAAATTCGGCGAGATGGCGAAGGGCGCCGCCGCCTGGGGCGCCGCGGCGCTCGCCACCGGGCACTACGTGCGCCGCGCCGAAGGCCCGGCGGGGCCGGAGCTGCGCCGCGCCCGCGACCCGAGGCGGGACCAGAGCTACTTCCTCTTCGCACTGACCCGCGAACAGATCGCCGCGGCGGTGTTCCCCCTCGGCGATATCGTCGACAAGGCGGAAACCCGCCGCCTCGCCGTGGAGTTCGGCCTGCCGGTGGCGGCGAAATCCGACAGCCAGGACATCTGCTTCGTCCCCGGCGGCGACTATGCGGCGGTGGTGCGCCGCCTCGACCCCGGAGCCTGCGAACCCGGCGAAATCGTCGATATGCAGGGCCGCGTGCTCGGCCGCCACGACGGCATTTCCGCCTTCACCGTGGGGCAGCGCCGCGGCATCGGCATCGCCGCGGCGGAACCCCTCTATGTGATCGGGCTGGATGCCCCCAACCGCCGCGTCGTCGTCGGCCCGGCGGAGGCGCTGCTCGGCGCCGCCTGCCGCCTGCGCGAGGTCAACTGGCTGGGCGAAACCCCGCTCGACGGCGCACAGGTGACGGTGAAACTGCGCTCCGCCAGCCGCGCCGTGGCCGCAACCCTTGCCGACCTCGGCAACGGAACCGCCGAGGCGCGCCTGGCGGAACCCTTCTCCGCCATCGCGCCGGGCCAGGCCTGCGTCTTCTACGACGGCGACCGCCTCCTCGGCGGCGGCTGGATCACCCGGCCATAAAAACCAAAACTTCGCGGAGGGTCGCGGACCCTCCGCACCTCCCATAAGTTTTTTCGCCGCGCAGCGGCCATCAACCGTCACGCCGCGTGGTGGTTCTATGGCGCTGCGCGCAAAAACCAAGTTATGGGGAGCGCGAGGGGACCGAGTCCCCTCGCAAAGTTTTAGTTTTTCCCCAGCAGCACCGGCTTGTCGCGGAAGGCGGTGGGGAAGTCGCGGCGCAGGGCGGCGATTTTCGGCTGGTCGTGGAAGACGATATAGGGGTGGCTGGGGTGCAGGGTGGCGAAGTCCTGGTGGTAGGCCTCCGCCGGATAGAATTTCTGCAGTGGGCTGATCTTGGTGGCGATGGGGCGGGAGAACGCCTTGGCCTGGTCGATCTGCGCGATGTAGGCGGCGGCGATCTGCTGCTGGCGGCTGTTCTCGGCGAAGATTTCCGAGCGGTACTGCGGTCCGACGTCCGGTCCCTGGCGGTTGACCTGGGTGGGGTCGAGGGCGACGGAGAAGAATACCTGGAGGAGCTGGCCGTAGGTGATGACGGCGGGGTCGAACACCACCTCCACCGCCTCGGCGTGTTTGGTACGCCCGGAGCTGACGGTTTCGTAGTCGGCGGTCTTGGCGTCGCCCCCGGCATAGCCCGAGGTGGCGCGCAGCACCCCCTTGGTGTGCTGGAACACCGCCTGCACGCCCCAGAAGCAGCCTCCGGCGAGGACGGCGGTTTCCGGCGAGGTTTTGCCCGGCGGGTCGAAGGCGGGGGCGGGCAGCACGCCCGCCGCGTCGGCGGGGTCGGCGAATCCGGTGAGCGCGACGGCGAGGATGCCCGCGCTTTTCCACCACGCGGCGCGGCGCAGCGGGCCGGTGCGGTGGAAGCGTTTGCGGAAGCCCATGAGTTTCATCGGCTGTCTCCCTATCCGAAGGTGAAGGCGAAGGCCTGGACGCCGGGGTCCAGGAACTCGATGGAGAAGTCGCGGTCGGCGACGGCGCCCGGCTGGCGGATCAGCTGGTAGAGGCGGTTTTCCGTAACCTGGCCGAAGCCTTGCGCATCCACGTCCATGCCCGCGGCGGGGCCGGGGGGCGCGCCGTTCAGGGTCACGCGGAAGCGCACCGGCTTGCCGTCCGCCGCGGGGCCGAGCACGAGGTGCAGGTCGCGGGCGTGGAAGCGCATGACGATGCGGCCGTTCGCGGCGT
>JBFWJB010000233.1:0-4926 GCA_050253435.1 Rhodospirillaceae bacterium | reverse complement strand
TTTGGTCAAGCGGCCCCCGGCGGAAGGCGGGCGCGAAGCGTTCCAGAAGGAAGGCGTGGAGTGCTACAAGCTGTTCATGCGGGCGCTGCTGGGCCTGACCGACAATCTCGTCGGCGGCAAGGTGGTGCCGCCCAGGGACGTGGTGCGCCACGACGGCGACGACCCTTACCTCGTGGTCGCCGCGGACAAGGGCACCGCCACCTTCTCCGACATCGCCAATGCGGAGTCCGAGGCCGCAGGGTTCTGGCTTTCCGACGCCTTCGCCTCCGGCGGTTCGCAGGGCTATGACCACAAGGTCATGGGCATCACCGCGCGCGGCGCCTGGGAATGCGTGAAGCGCCACTTCCGCGAACTCGGCCGCGACATCCAGTCCGAGCCCTTCGACGTGGTGGCGGTGGGCGACATGGCGGGCGACGTGTTCGGCAACGGCATGCTGCAGTCGGAAAAAATCCGCCTCATCGGCGCGTTCAACCACATGCACGTGTTCGTCGATCCGAACCCGGATCCCGCGGTCTCCTTCGCCGAGCGCAAACGCCTGTTCGATACGCCGCGCTCCACCTGGGCGGACTACGACGCCAAGCTGCTCTCCAAGGGCGGCGCGGTGTTCAGCCGCCAGTCCAAATCGGTCACCGTCTCGCCCGAGGTGCAGGCGCGCCTCGGCCTAGCGGAGGCGACGCTCACCCCCAACGAGCTGATCCGCGCCATCCTCGCCGCCGAGGCGGACCTCCTGTTCTTCGGCGGCATCGGCACCTATCTGCGCGCCAGTGACGAAACCGACGCCGAGGTGGGCGACCGCGCCAACGACGCGGTGCGCATCACCGCGAAGGAGGTCCGCGCCAAGGTGGTGGGCGAAGGCGCCAACCTCGGCGTGACGCAGCGCTCGCGCATCGAGTTCGCGCTGCACGGCGGGCGCATCAACACCGACGCGATCGACAACTCGGCGGGCGTCGATTGCTCCGACCACGAGGTCAACATCAAGATCCTGCTCAACGACATCGTCGCCCGCGGCGACATGACGATGAAGCAGAGAAACGTCCTCCTCGCCTCGATGACCGACGAGGTCGGCACCCTGGTGCTGCGCGACAACTACCTACAGGGCCAGGCGCTGTCGATGATGGAGGCGTGCGGACCGGAACGCCTGGACGAGCAGGCCCGCCTGATCCGTCACCTGGAACGCCTGGGGCGGCTCGACCGCGCCATCGAGTTCCTGCCCAACGAGGAGGAAATCGCCGACCGCATCGCCAAGCGCGGCATCCTCACCCGCAGCGAATCCTCGGTGGTGATGCCCTACTGCAAGCTCTGGCTGTTCGACGAGATCATCGACAGCGACCTGCCGGACTCGCCGATGCTCAAGGACGAGCTCCTCGGCTACTTCCCGCAGCCGCTGCGCGAGGGCTTCGCCGCGGCGATAGAAACCCACCGCCTGCGGCGCGAGATCGTCGCCACCGTGGTCGGCAACGCCCTGGTCAACCGTATCGGCGGCACGCTGCTGACCGAAATGATCGAGGAAACCGGCCGCGGCCCGGCGGACATCGCCCGCGCCTTCCTGGTCGCGCGCGAGGCCTACCACCTCAACGACATCTGGGCGGAAATCGAGGCGCAGGACAACCGCATCCCCGCGGGCGTGCAGCTCGGCCTGTTGATCGCGGTGAACAAGGCGGCGCGTGCCGTGGTGGCGTGGATTCTCCACCACGCCGGGGCGGAGATCGACATCGACGGGCTCTCCTTCCGCTTGCGTAACGGTGTCGATGCGCTGCTGACCGTCAACGACGCCCACGGCGAGGCGGCGGAAGGCGCCGCCTCGGCGCAGGCCGCGGAATGGGTGGCCGCAGGCGTGCCGGAAGATCTCGCCCGTCACGTCGCGGTGCTCGAAAGCCTTGTCGCGGTGCCCGACATCGTCGGACTCGCCGAAATCCGCCAGGTGGAAATTCCGCAGGCGGCGCGCGTCTATCACGCCGTCGGCGAGCGCTTCGGCTTCCGCTGGGCGCGCGACGCGGCGGCCCGCCTGCCGGTGCGCTCCCACTGGCAGAAACTCGCCATCGGCGCGCTGGTCGAGGACTTCGCCGAACAGCAGCGCGACGTCGCCGAAGGCGTGCTCGCCCTCATCCCCGGCGGCAAGAAGCCGAAACCGGTGGAAGAGGCGCTTGCCGCCTGGACCGAGGCCAACGCCTACGCGGTGCAGCAGCTCGACCGCCTGCTCGCCGAATACCGCGAAAGCCCGCAGGCCCCGGACCTCGCCATGCTCACCGTCGCAGCCCGCCAAACCCGCACCATGGCGCGGGTGTAAAACCAAAACCGTGTGGAGGGCCTCGGGCCCTCCGCGCTTCCACAAAACCAGGCCGGGCTCTGCTCGGACCCGCAAGGGGACTCGGTCCCCTTGATCCCCTGACTTATTCTGCCGCGAAGCGGGATAAGCCCGTGCCCGCCACAGGCGCGGTCTTATGGCGCTACGCGCAAAAGAGAAAACATATGGGGTCTGGGGCCCAAGGCCCCAGCGGGTCCGGGCAGAGCCCGGCCTGGTTTTTGTTTTCCGGGCGTTGTGATAGAACCGGACGGACGAGGCCGGGGTTCACCGCGGGGCAGGGCGCATGGCAGGGCAGACGAGTGCTTCGGGCGGGAGCCGGGCGGTATGGGGGTGGTGCCTGTACGACTGGGCCAATTCCGCCTTTCCCACCGTGGTGTTGACCTTCGTCTTTTCCACCTATTTCACCAAGGCGGTGGCCGAGAGCCCGGAGGCGGGCACGGCGCTGTGGGGGTGGGCGATGTCCGCCGCCGGGGTGGCGATTGCGGTGGCGAGCCCCATTCTCGGCGCGATGGCCGACCGCATGGGCCGCCGCACCTTGTGGGTCGGCGGCTTCACCGCCGCGATGTGCGTTTTCACCGCGGCCTTGTGGGGCGTTGCGCCGGAGCCTGCCTCGGTGTTGCCATGCCTGGTTCTGGTGGCGGCCGCGACTATTTGTTTCGAAATCGCAACCGTATTTTACAACGCGCTCTTGCCGGACTTGGCGGAGCCTTCGCGTATCGGTCGGATCTCCGGCTGGGCCTGGGGGGTGGGCTATGCGGGCGGACTTGCCTGCCTCGTTGCGGTGCTGTTCGGTCTGGTCAAGGCGTCGCCGCCGCCCTTCGGCCTTGACCCCGCAACCGCCGAGCCGGTGCGCGCCGCCGCGCCTTTCGTCGCCCTTTGGATGGCGGTCTTCTCTCTGCCGCTGCTGCTGTGGGTGAAGGACCCGGCCACCGGCGCGGCGGGCGGACTCTCCGCCGCCGCCAGGGGCGCGTTTGCGGGACTTCTCGCCACCGTGCGCGCCTGGCCGAAGGATGCGCGCATCGGGCGCTTCCTGCTCGCTCGCATGCTCTACACCGATGGGCTCAACACACTCTTCGCTTTCGGCGGGGTCTATGCCGCGGGCACCTTCGGCCTGTCGCTGGCCGAGGTCATCACCTTCGGCATCGGGCTCAACGTCACCGCCGGGCTGGGCGCCGCCGCCTTCGGCTGGCTCGACGACCGGATGGGGCCGAAGCGGGTGGTGCTGATCTCGCTTGCCGCGATGACCGGCATCGGCGCGGTCCTCGTCGTCACTACGGATGTCCGCCTGTTCTGGGGTCTGGGGCTGGCGCTGGGGGTGTTCGTCGGCCCCGCCCAGGCGGCCAGCCGCACCTTCATGGCCCGCATCGCGCCGCCCGAGGCGGTCGCCGCCTGCTTCGGCCTTTATGCCCTTTCCGGTAAGGTCACAGCCTTCCTCGGCCCCGCGGTGCTCGCCGCCGCCACTGCAGGGTTCGCCTCCCAACGCGCCGGAATGGCCACCATCCTCGCCTTCCTTGCCGGGGGCGGTTTGCTGCTCGCCGCCGTGCCGGGAACGCGGCGGGGGTAATACAAAAACTTTGCGAGGGGTCTTGGACCCCTCGCGCACCCCCTAAGTAGCGGCAGGCAACACCTCCCGTGGCGACCGCACGGGCCTATGGCGCTACGCGTGAAAATAAGAAGTTATGGGAGGTGTGGAGGGTCCGCGACCCTCCACGAAGTTTTGGCTTTACCCCAGCTTCACGGCGGTGCCGTTGGCGGAGACCATGAGCATGGTCTTGTCGTCGCCGCCGATCACTTCGTAGTCGAGGTCCACGCCGACCACGGCGTGCGCGCCGAGGTTATAGGCTTCCTCCTTCATCTGGGTGATCGCCAGTTCCTTGGCCTCGCGCAGGGATTTTTCGTAGGCGCCGGCGCGGCCGCCCACCACGTCGCGGATCGAGGCGAAGAAGTCCTTGAACAGGTTGGTGCCCATGATCGCCTCGCCGGAAACGATGCCGAGATAGAGGGCGACCTTGTGGTCCTGGATGCCGTCGGTGGTGGTGACCATGATCGCATCGCTGGGGTTGGGTTTTGCCATTTGCCGATGTCTCCGAAAAAAAATGCGTTGGCCGTGAAGCGCCCTGGAAATCCATCCGTCCGCAACGGGACGGTCAATCCTGGAAGTGTTGCATCCCCACGAACCCGATGGCAAGAGATATGACCAGGAAAAGCATAACAAAATCAAGTCAATATCAATTACCCGGAAAGACTTTACCCCGAAACTCGAGGAGTTATGGGAGGTTGGCGCGGAATGGAGAAGACGCGCAAACCCCACCCGGCAGCATATCCGCTTGCCACGCCGGGTGGTTTCGGGCATCAAAAATATAAGAGGGATGTTTCCCGCACCAAAGTGCCGACGGGGGTCGGCGGGGCGGGGAAAGAGGGATAAAAGAGGGGTGCCGTGCGGGATGCGGCCGTGCGCGTGGCTGATCTTGCCACGGGCAAAGACAATAATTTTAGGGGCTGTCCTAGCTAAGGGCTCTGATTGAGCTAGGATGGCAGGATGTACGAACGGCGAAGCCGGCTAAGCAAAGGGAAGCGAGACCATCTGCTGGAGCACTTTGTTGCCGGGACGACGGCACGTG
>JBFWJB010000232.1:0-4968 GCA_050253435.1 Rhodospirillaceae bacterium | reverse complement strand
TGTGGTGATTACGACAAAAACCGAGACGGTGACCGGCGACAAGGGCCGCTACAACGTCAAGACCGGCATCGCGACGATTCTCAACAACGTCAACCTGACCCGCGGCACCGACACCCTGAAGGGCGCCTACGCGGTGGTCAACATGAACACCGGGGTCAGCACGCTCTACTCGCAACTGCCTGGGGCGAAAGCCGAAAAGCCGTCGCCGGTGCGCGGCCACTTCACCCCCAAGAAGGCGGAGCCGCTGCCCACGGAGGGCAAGCCCGAAACCGGAAACCAAAAGGCCGCGCCGGTCAAGCCCTAACCTCCCGCGCCGACAAGCAAAAATCCGGCCAAAGCCGAGAAAAGCGTTGCGCCGCCGCCGTGGTATCGGATAATCCGGACGGTAAGCGCCGATCTTCTCTTCCGTCTCCGACGGCAACAGGCGCACCGGTTTTTTGGCGTATGCGACGGGAAAGCGAACACATGACCAAGGCCAAACCGCAGCCGACCGCTCCCGCCGGGGCCCCCGCTCCTGCGCCGATCCTGCCGCTGCGCGGCCTGGAAATCCAGGCTCTCGGCAAAAGCTTCAAGCGCCGCCCGGTGCTGCGCAACGTCTCGCTTTCGGTGCGCCGCGGCGAGGCGGTGGGTCTGTTGGGCCCCAACGGCGCGGGCAAGACCACCTGCTTCTACTGCGTCACCGGCCTGATCTCCCCCGACGTCGGCTCGATTTCTCTCGACGGCATGGTGATCACCGGCCTGCCGATGTACCGCCGCGCGCGCCTGGGCATCGGCTACCTGCCGCAGGAGGCCTCGATCTTCCGCGGCCTCTCGGTGGAGGACAACATCAAGGCTGTACTCGAGGTGGTGGAGCCGGATGCCGACGTCCGCGAGGCGCAGCTCGAAGCGCTGCTTGCCGAGTTCTCGGTCACCCACCTGCGCCGCGCCTCCGCGCTGTCGCTGTCGGGCGGCGAGCGCCGCCGCGTCGAGATCGCACGCGCGCTCGCTTCGCGCCCCAGCTTCATTCTCCTCGATGAACCGCTGGCGGGCATCGACCCGATCGCGGTGGGCGAGATCCGCACGCTCGTCGCCCATCTCAAGGACCGCAACATCGGCGTCCTGATCACCGACCACAATGTCCGCGAGACGCTGGACATCATCGACCGCGCCTACATCCTCTACGACGGCGCGGTGATGATGGAGGGAGCGCCTTCCGAAATCGTCGCACACGAGGGCGTCCGCCGCGTCTACCTGGGCGACCGCTTCAGCCTGTAGGAGGAAACAGGCATGGCGATCACTCCGAAACTCGAGCTCCGGCAGTCGCAGTCGCTGGTGATGACGCCGCAACTGCAGCAGGCGATCAAACTGCTGCAGATGTCCAACGTCGAGCTGTCCTCCTTCGTCGATGCCGAGCTCGAACGCAACCCCCTGCTCGAGCACGAAGACGACCGCGCCGCCGAGGCGGAGCCGCAGGCCGCCGCCGAAGAGGCCCCGGCGGAGACCGCGCTGCTCGATACCGTGGCGGGCGCGGCGGAAACCCCCTTGGACATCGAGGTGGACAACACCTTCACCAACGACGCGGCGGAAGACGCCTTCGCCGAGGGCATGGCGGGCTTCGGCGGCACCGACAACCTCGGCCGCTACGGCAACGGCGCCTACGAGGGCGACGGCAACATCCTGGAGCAGACCGTGGGCGAATCCCCCAGCCTGCGCCAGCACCTCACCGCGCAGCTCGGCCTCTCCTGCGCGAAGCCGCACGAGCGGATGATCGGCGCCTATCTCATCGACCTGCTCGACGACGCGGGCTACCTCACCGGCAACCTCGCCGCCGCCGCCGCGGCGCTCGGCTGCTCCGAGGCGGATATCGAGCGCGTTCTCGGCATCGTCCAGGGCTTCGACCCGGTGGGCGTGTTCGCCCGCTCGCTCAAGGAATGCCTGGCGCTGCAGCTCGCCGACCGCAACCGCCTCGACCCGGCGATGGCGGCGCTCCTGGACAACCTCGACCTGCTGGCCAAGCGCGATCTCGTGCGGCTGAAGAAGGTGTGCGGCGTGGACGACGAGGACCTCGCCGAGATGATCGCGGAAATCCGCGCCCTCGACCCCAAACCCGCGGCGAGCTTCGAACCGGTGCGCGAACAGCCGGTGGAGCCCGACATCCTGATGCGGCAGAGCGCCGACGGCGGCTGGGTGATCGAACTCAACACCGACACCCTGCCCCGCGTCCTGGTGTCCAACCGCTACTATGCGGAGGTCAGCGCCAAGGCCGACCGCGCCACCCGCGCCTTCCTCAACGAACAGTTCCAATCCGCCAACTGGCTGGTCAAATCGCTGCACCAGCGCGCCACCACCATCCTCAAGGTGGCAAGCGAGATCGTGCGCCAGCAGTCGGGCTTCTTCAGCCACGGCGTCTCCGCGCTCAAACCCCTGATCCTGCGCGACATCGCCGAGGCGATCGGCATGCACGAAAGCACCATCAGCCGCGTCACCACCAACAAATACATCGCCTCGCCGCGCGGCATCTTCGAGCTCAAGTACTTCTTCACCCAGGCGCTCGCCGCCACCGGCGGCGGCGAGGCCCACTCGGCGGAGGCGGTGCGCCACAGAATCAAAACCCTGATCGATGCGGAGCACGAAAACGACGTGCTTTCCGACGACCGCATCGCCGCCATCCTCAAGGAGGACGGCATCGACATCGCGCGGCGCACCGTGGCGAAATACCGCGAGTCGATGAAGATCGCGCCGTCGTCGCAACGCCGCCGCGAACTCAAGATCAAACTCCCCTGAATCTTTTGCCTTCCCCCGCGAAAAACCCCGCGCTCATGCCCATATTCTGATGTATGGGGTTCAACAACATACGCGAGGCTGAACGGATGACTTGACGAAACGGAGAGAGGACTCTAGCTTCCCGCCTCCGCCCGCGGTCCGCCGCGGCGGGGCACAGCGGCAAAGGGTCCGATCCGAAAAGGAAATCGTGATCAGATGCGGCGCGCCGCCGCGTTTTCCGGATGCGCCGGAGCGCCCGAGTCAGGTAGGACGAACGCCATGGAAATCATCGTCAAAGGAAAACAGATCGACCTTGGGGATACGTTTCGCAAACATGCCGAAGCGACCTTGATCCAACTGGTCGAGAAGTACTTCGATCGCGCCATCGACGCCGCCGTCATCATCTCGAAAGACGCGCACCTGGTGAAAGCCGATATCTCGGTCCATCCGATTCGCGGCATCACCCTGCAGTCGGCTGCCGGCGCGGCCGATTCCTACGCCGCCTTCGACGCCGCGAGCGAAAAAATTTCCAAGCAGCTGCGCCGCTACAAACGCCGCCTGACCGACCATGGCAAGCCGCGCGCCGAGGACAGCATCCTCGCGCAGCAGTTCATCATCCGGCCCGAACCCGCCGACGCCGAACTCCCTGCCGAGGAAGCCGGGCCGGTGATCGTCGCCGAGATGAGCCAGGACATTCCGCTCTGCACCGTCTCCGGCGCGGTAATGCGACTTGACCTTTCCGACACAAACGCCATTCTGTTTCGAAACAGTTCCCATGGCCGCTTGAACATGGTCTACCGCAGGCAGGATGGAAACATCGGCTGGGTAGACCCCGAAGCAACCAACAGCAGAGGCTGAACCTCCATACGCCGCATGCACCGGACGACATGGTCGCCCAGAACCGGAGCCGCGTTGAAACGCGGCTCTCGGTCCGTGCAAGCAATACTGCGGCGGGCGCTCCCGGGTCGGGGGACCGGGACCGCGGCAATGGATTGAGGATAACGATGACCCTGGCTGACCTGATCGCACCGAACGCCGTGATTCCCGCCCTGCGCGCGAACAGCAAGAAGCAGGCGCTGCAGCTGCTCGCCCAGAAGGCGGCGGAGGTGACCGGCCTTGCGGAAGGCGACATCCTGGAGGGCCTGCTGGAGCGCGAGCGCCTGGGCTCCACCGGCGTCGGCAACGGCATCGCCATCCCCCACGCCAAGCTCACCGGCATCGACCGCCTTTACGGCATTTTCGCGCGCCTCGACCAGCCGGTGGACTTCGACTCCATCGACGACCAGCCGGTGGACCTGATCTGCCTGCTCATCGCCCCCGAAGGCGCCGGCGCCGACCACCTCAAGGCGCTCGCCCGCGTCTCCCGCCTGCTGCGCGACAAAAGCATCTGCGAGAAGCTGCGCGGCGCCACCGAGGCGGACGCCCTCTACGCGCTCCTGCTCGATTCCGAACGTTCCCGCGCCGCCTGAAGAGTTCCGGAAAAACCGGACTGACGCGCCGCGCGAAGGGGTCTATGGTCTAGCCCAACGAGGAGGCCGGCCATGCTCGCGCACGCCACCCGGTATTTCGTCCATCACGTCGATGTCGCCGACGCCGACATCGACGCCATGGGCCACGTCAACAACGCCGTCTATCTGACCTGGGTGCAGACCGCCGTGCTACGCCACTGGCGCCGCTTCGCCCCGCGCGAAGCGGTCGCCTCGCGGCTGTGGGTCGCCCTCGCCCACGATATCCGCTACCGCCGCCCCGCCCTGGCCCACGACCGCGTGGCGGTGCGCCTGCTCCTGGAAAAACTCGAAGGCGCCAAGGCCGTCTACCGCACCACCATCGAACGCGGCGAAGAAACCCTGGCCGAGGTCAAAAGCTGCTGGTGCTGCCTCGACGCCGCCACCCGCAAACCCGTCCGCCTCGCCCGCGACATCATCGCCCGCTTCCTCCCGCCGGAGGAGTAGAGGGGGAAAACCGGGCCGTGCCCCGCCCGGACCCGCAAGGGGACTCGGTCCCCTTGACCCCCTAACTGATTTTTCGCCGCGCAGCGGCCATCAACCGTCACGCCACGTGACGGCCCTATTGCGCTTTCGCGCAAAAATCATGGGGTCAGGGGCCCAAGGCCCCAGTGGGGTCCAGGGGCAAAGCCCCTGGCCTGGTTTTACCCGTCCTTGCCGTCGATGGTCATGCGCGACGGTTTGGGGGCGGATTTGCCGATCTTGATTTCGCGCACCTGGG
>JBFWJB010000231.1:0-4969 GCA_050253435.1 Rhodospirillaceae bacterium | reverse complement strand
GAATGGCGGCGGCGTTGGGACCGTAGCCCTCGGTGATGCGGTCGGGAATGTGCACCGCGACGGGCATGCCCAGCGCCCGGAAATAACGCACCATCAGCGCTGAAGAGGTGGCGCCGTCCACGTCGTAGTCGCCGAACACCGCGAGCGCCTCCCCCGCCGCCACCGCCGCGGCGAGGCGCGCCACGGCGCGGTCCATGTCGGCAAGGCGGGACGGATCGGGCAGCAGAGTGCGCAAAGTCGGCGACAGGTAGGCCTCGGCGGCGGCCTCGCCGATACCGCGCGCCGCCATGGCGCGGGCCATCACCTCCGGCAGGCCGAAGCGCCGGATCAGGGTGGAGACGAGGGCGGCGTCGGCCGGATTGAGGCTCCAGAAGCGGCCGCGCAGCGAACGGCGCACGCCGAGAAAGGCGTCCTCCGCGGCCACCGCGCCCTCCCCCGATGCGACGGAATCCGGCACCCTCTCAGTCCTCCCGGCGATGATGCTGGTGGAAGGCAGTGATGTAGCGCACGGTGCCGGATTTGGAGCGCATCACCACCGAGTGCGTCACCACGCCGCGCGGCATGCGGCGCACCCCTTGCAGCAGCGCGCCGTGGGTGACGCCGGTGGCGGCGAACATCACCTCGCCCTTCACCATGTCGGCGATCCCGTACTTGTGGTCGAAATCGACGATGCCGAGGCGCATCGCGGCGGTGCGCTCGGCCTCGCTGCGCAGGCGCAGGCGGCCCTGCATCTGGCCGCCGGTGCATTTCAGCGCCGCGGCGGCGAGCACGCCCTCCGCCGCCCCGCCGGTGCCGAGATAGATGTCCGGCCCGACGTCGGGGCCGCCGTGGGCGGTGGCGATGGCGGCGGAAACGTCGCCGTCGGGGATCAGCATCACCCGCGCGCCGCAGGCGCGCACCTCGGCGATCAGGCTCTCGTGACGCGGCCGGTCGAGAATGCACACCAGAAGATCCGGCACCGCCACTCCCTTGGCGGCAGCCAGAGCGGCGAGGTTGTCGCGCGGCGGCGCGTCGAGATCGACCACGCCCGCGGGCAGGTCCGGCCCCACCGCGATCTTGTCCATGTAGACGCGCGGCGGGTTGAGAAAGCCGCCCTGCCCGGCGAAGGCGATCACCGACAGCGCGTTCTGACCGCCGCGGGCGACGATGGTGGACCCTTCCAGCGCATCCACCGCGATATCGACGCTGGGGCCCGCACCGGTGCCGATGCGCTCTCCGGAGTGGAGAAACTCGGTTTCGCCCGCGTCGCCCTCGCCCACCGCGATCACCCCGTCGACGCCGATGAAGCCGAGGGTGTGGTGCATCGCCTTGATCGCCGCCTGGTCGGCGGCGCGCTCGTCGCCGTGGCCCATCAGGCGGGCGGAGGCGATCGCCGCGCACTCGGTGGCGCGCACCGCCTCGAGCGCCAAGTTGCGGTCCATGCGGTCGTCCTCGCCTTGCGGCGCGTCGTGCTCGGCCATGCCGTCCTCCTCTTACACCGCCTCGATGCGGATGGCGCGCGGCGTATCGAGAATGCCGTCGACGCGGGCCATGCGGTCCAGGGCGCGCATGAACGCGCCCTCGGTGGTTTCGTGAATGGTCAGCACCACCGCCACCGGACCGTCGGGATGGCGGCCGTGCTGCAGCACCGATTCCATGGAGACGTTCTCCGCCCCCAGCGCCGTGGCGATGGCGGCGAACACGCCGGGCTTGTCCACCACCATCAGGCGGACGTAGTAGGAACCGACGTGATCGTCCATCGGCGCCGGTGTCAACGCCGCCTGCGCCGCCGCGGGAATGCCGAAGGGCGCGGCGGGCGCGCGCCCGGCGGCGATGTCGATGAGGTCGGCGACCACCGCAGAGGCGGTCGGCCCCTCGCCCGCGCCGCGGCCCTGGAACACCACCGGCCCGACGAAGTCGCCCTCCACCATCACCGCGTTGAACACCCCTTCCACCGCGGCGATGCCGGAGGCCTTGGGCACCATGCAGGGGTGCACCCGCTGCTCGACGCCCGCCTCGGTGCGCCGCGCGATGGCAAGCAGCTTGATGCGGTAGCCGAGCTCGTCGGCGTAGGCGATGTCCTGGGCGGAGATGTGGCGGATGCCCTCCACGTGCACCTTGGCGAAATCCACCGCGGTGCCGAAGGCGAGCGAGGTCAGCAGGGAAAGCTTGTGCGCCGCGTCCACCCCGTCGATGTCGAAGGAGGGGTCGGCCTCGGCATAGCCCAGCGCCTGCGCGTCGGCCAGCACGTCGGCGAAGTCGCGGCCGGTCTCGCGCATCGTGGTGAGAATGTAGTTGCAGGTGCCGTTGAGGATGCCGACGACGCGGCCGATGCGGTTGGCCGCCAGGCCCTCGCGCAGCCCCTTGACGATGGGGATGCCGCCCGCCACCGCCGCCTCGAAGGCGAGCGCCGCGCCCTTGGCCTCGGCCTGCGCCGCGAGTTCGCCGCCGTGATGCGCCAAAAGCGCCTTATTCGCGGTGACCACGGAACGCCCGGCGGCAAACGCCGCCTCCACCGTCGCCTTGGCCGGGCCGTTGGCGCCGCCGATCAGCTCCACCACCACGTCGGCGTCGGCCTCGCGCGCCATCGCCACCGGGTCGTCGAACCAGGCAAGTCCGGTGAGCGGCACGCCGCGGTCCTTGCCGCGGTTGCGCGCGGACACCGCGGTCACGGTGACCGGGCGGCCCGCCCGCGCGGCAATCTCCGCGGCGTTGCCGCGCAGCAGTTTCAGCACCCCGGCGCCGACCGTTCCCAGTCCGGCGACCGCGACCTTCAGCGGCGCCTTGCCGCCCGATTTACCGGATTCGCTCACCTCTATTTCCCCACAGGTTTGGCGTCGGCGTCGGCCAGGACCGCATCGCCGCGCGACAGGAACGATTTGATGTTGCGCACCGCCTGACGGATGCGGTGCTTGTTCTCGACGAGCGCGATGCGCACGTGGCCGTCGCCGTATTCGCCGAAGCCGAGGCCCGGCGCCACCGCCACCGACGCCTCGGAGAGCAGAAGCTTGGAGAACTCCAGCGAGCCGAGATGGGCGAAGGCGGGCGGAATCGGCGCCCAGGCGAACATCGTGGCGGGCGGGCTGGGCACGTCCCATCCCGCCTGGGCGAGCCCCTCGATCAACACGTCGCGGCGCTCGCGGTAGAGAGTTCGGATCTCCTCCACGCACTCCTGCGGGCCGTTCAGCGCCGCGGAGGCCGCCACCTGCACCGGAGTGAAGGCGCCGTAGTCGAGGTAGGACTTGATGCGCGCGAGCGCCGAGACCAGGCGCGGGTTGCCCGCGGCGAAGCCGATGCGCCAGCCCGGCATGTTGTAGCTCTTGGACAGCGAGGAGAACTCGATGGCGATGTCCTTCGCGCCCGGCACCTGCAGCACCGAGGGCGGCGGGTTGCCGTCGAAATAGATCTCCGAATAGGCGATGTCGGAGAGGATGTAGACCTCGTGCTTGCGGCAGAACGACACCACCTCGCGGTAGAAGTCGAGGTCGGCGACGCGCGCCGTCGGGTTCGACGGGAAATTGAGGATCACCGCGATCGGCTTGGGGATGCTGTGGCGCACCGCGCGGTCCATCGCCTCGATGAAGCTCTGGTCCGGCGCGGCGGGCACCTGGCGGATCGCGCCGCCCGCGATGATGAAGCCGAAGGCGTGGATCGGATAGCTCGGGTTGGGCACCAGCACCACGTCGCCGGGCGAGGTCATCGCCATGGCGAGGTTGGCCAGCCCCTCCTTGGAGCCGAGCGTCACCACCGCCTCGGTTTCCGGGTCGAGGGTCACGCCGAAGCGCCGTTCGTAATACCCGGCCAGCGCCTTGCGCAGGCCCGGAATGCCGCGCGACATCGAATAGCGGTGGGCGCGCGGGTTGCGCGCCGATTCGCAAAGCTTATCGACGATGTGCGCCGGGGTCGGCTGATCCGGATTGCCCATGCCGAAATCGATGATGTCCTCCCCTGCGGCGCGGGCGCGCGCCTTCATTGCGTTGACGGCGGCGAAGACGTAGGGGGGCAATCGTTTCACGCGGTAGAATTCTTGTTCCATTTCAGAGCCGTTTGACTGGCCGACACGCGGTCGGATGGGTTTCACGCACAGGTTTCATTCACAGGATCGCCCGGTTTTCCGGGTCGGGGGACAAATACTAGTCTGGCTGCGGCGGGCTTGGCGACTGGTTTTCCGCAACGCGAAAGGCCCGGCGATCGGGCCGGGCCTTTTTCTCGTCGATACGACGAAGGGCTTTCCCGATCAGTGATTCAGGAAGATCTCAGTTCGACGGTTGTAGGCCTCGCCGGACGGCATGACTTCCTGATACACGGGTTCTGCGTCGGCAACCGCGCCGACGTAAATAGCTCGGGCCGGCACGCCGAGCTTGGCGAGCGCCAGGGCCACGGTCTCGGCGCGGCGCGTGGAAATATCGAAGTTGGCGATCTTGTGCGCCACCGCCGACATGTCGCCGGTGCGCGACGAAGCGTGGCCGATCACCGTGACCGCGCCGCCGGTCTTCTTGTATTCGGCGGCGACGCCGCGCAACGACGCGAGGTCGGCGGAGCTCAGGTGCGCCGAGCCGTGGCCGAACGGCACCGTGGCGGCAAGGTAGGAGAGGCTGTAGTTCTCCGGCGAGAACGACTCCAGGCCCTGCATCGCCTCAGCCTTGCCCTTCCTGCCGGAGGTCGGAGCCTTGGAGGCGGAATTGGCATCGCCCATCATCTTCGGCGCGCCGGGCGCGTCCGAAGGCATGTCGGCGGCGGAGGCGACGGCGGACGGCGCGGGCCGCGGCGCGGTGCGCTCCACCGGCGTGACCGGCGCGGCGGCGGGCGCGGCGGGCTGCGCGCCGACCGTGACCTTGGGCGGCGGCGCGTTGCGCAGCGGACGCACCACGGTGACGTCGGAACGCCCGCCCTCGGCATAGCCGTGGCCGGCGTCGGCGGAAAGGCCCTTCGGCAGATCGCCCTGGTCGGCGGTCGTCTCGTCGGCGGGCTGCGCGAGCTGCTGCGGCTT
>JBFWJB010000230.1:0-5065 GCA_050253435.1 Rhodospirillaceae bacterium | reverse complement strand
CCATGATTTGCCGGTCCGGGGGGTGGAGACCACCCCCCGGACCGGCAATACGGGAGGCCCGGAGGGACGAGTCCCTCCGGCGGGGTGCGGGGCGGAGCCCCGGTCTTGGGAGGAGACGGGGAATGGCTGACACCCTGGGGGACATTCTCGCCGCCGTGACGGAGCGGTTGCGGGCGGCCGGGGTGGAGGGGCCGCGGCGGGATGCGCGGTTGCTGGCGGGCGTGGCGTTGGGGCTGTCCACGGCGGAGATGGTGGCGCATCCGGAGCGCGTGCTGAGCGCGGCGGAGGTTGCGGCGGTGGAGGCCGCGGTGGCGCGGCGGGAGCGGCGGGAGCCGGTTTCGCGCATTCTCGGGGAGCGGGAGTTCCGCGGGCTGCGCTTCGCGCTGACGGCGGAGACCCTGGACCCGCGGCCGGATTCCGAGGTGGTGGTGGAGGCCGCGCTGCGGCTTCTGGAAGGGGTTGCCGCGCCGCGGGTGCTGGACCTCGGCACCGGCACCGGGTGTCTGCTGCTGGCGGTTCTGGCGGAGCGGGCGGATGCCGTGGGCGTGGGCCTGGACGCCGCGCCGGGCGCGGTTGCGGCGGCGGCGGCGAACGCGGCGGCTTTGGGGCTGGCGGATCGGGCGCGGTTTCTGCGCGGCGACTGGCGCGAGCCGGGGTGGCAGGCGGCGCTGGGCGGTCCCTTCGACCTGGTGGTGGCGAATCCGCCCTACATTCCGGATGCGGAGATCGCGGTCCTGGAGCCCGAGGTGCGGGAATTCGAGCCGCATTTGGCGCTGGCCGGGGGCGCGGACGGGCTGGCGCCGTACCGCATTCTCGCGCCCGCATTGGCGGGATTGCTGACGCCGCGGGGCGGTGCGGTTTTCGAGGTGGGGATCGGCCAGGCGGAGGCGGTGGCGGCGATGCTCGCAGCCGCCGGAATGGCGGAGGTGGCGGCGTTCGCCGATCTCGGCGGGGTGGCGCGGGCGGTGGCGGCGCGGCGCACCTGAGGCGAAAAAACCATACGATAAATGAAAAAATCGGTTGGAAAGCGCCGCCGATGCGATTAGGTTTCACACGTTCGCGCGTGGGGGCCGAGACGGATAACCGGACAGGGGTCGGTTCCGTTGGGGTCCGGGCAGGTTGGTCCGGGGAGCCCGCTCAGGCATCGTGGGATCCGCGCCGTTCGATGAGACCTTTGAACAGATCGATCCGTGAAGCCGGGCTCCTTGGGGGCCTCACGGGGGATGAGCGCCATGGGCTGCGCATCCGGCCGGATGCGTCCGGCAGCGGCAAATTTCTGTTTTCGTCCGGGGATGCTCCCGGCCCGCGCGGCGGCAGGTCCGCCAGGCGCATTTTGGTGAACTCTCGCGGTTAGCTCAGAGATTATGAAACAACATCCGAATCAAAAGCCGCGTCCGCGGGGACGCACGCCCAACCAGCAGCAGCGCAAGGGCAACGGCTCGTCGCGCAACCAGACCTTCGACAGCAACGGCCCGAGCGTCCGCATCCGCGGTTCCGCGCATCAGGTGATGGAAAAGTACCTGGCACTGGCGCGCGACGCGGCGGGGCAGGGCGACCGGGTGCTGGCGGAAAACTATCTGCAGCATGCCGAGCACTACTTCCGCATCATCCAGAATAGCCAGCCGCGCCCGCCGCGGGTGCTCAACCCGGCGGCCGCCGACGGCGCCGACGGCCCGCAGCCCGAGATGACCGACGAGGAAGGCGAGGAAGAAGCGGCGGAAGCCGCCGACGACGAGGCGACGGTGGAGGTGATCCGCCCTGCCGCCGCGGCGCCTGCCGCCGCCGAAGCCGAAGAGCAGGAGAGCGTGGCGGTCTGACCGCCGCGCCGCCGGGCAATGAAAAGGCCGCCCCCGCAAGGGGGCGGCCTTTGTTTTGCAGGGACTTGCGGCGAGGCCGCGGAGATGTCCATATGGAACGGTGAAACCGCAGGCTGCCGCAACGGGGCCTGCGGGAAGTGTCGCCATAAGAGGGACGGAACATGGACATCGAAAAATTCACGGAACGCTCGAAGGGGTTCCTTCAGGCGGCGCAACAGACTGCGATCCGCCTCGATCATCAGCAATTCCTGCCGGAGCATCTGCTCAAGGCGCTCTTGGACGACGGCGAGGGTCTGGCCGCCAACCTGATCCGCGCCGCCAAGGGCAAGCCCGAGACGGCGAAGGCCGAGGTCGAGGCCGCGCTCGCCAAGGAGCCGAAGGTGCAGGGCGGTTCCGGCCAGGTCTACACCGCGCCCGCATTGGTGCGGGTGGTGGACGCGGCGGAGCAGGCCGCGACCAAGGCTGGGGATTCCTATGTCACCGCGGAATACCTGCTGCTCGCCCTGGCGCTTGCCGAGGGCACCAAGGCCGCCGCGGCGCTGAAGCGCGCCGGGGCGACGCCGCCGGCGCTGAACGCCGCGATCAACGAGATGCGCAAGGGCCGGGTGGCCAACTCCGCCAATGCGGAGGATCAGTTCGAGGCGCTGAAGAAGTACACCCAGGACTTCACCGCGCGCGCGCGCGACGGCAAGCTCGACCCGGTGATCGGCCGCGATGAGGAGATCCGCCGCACCATCCAGGTGCTGTCGCGCCGCACCAAGAACAACCCGGTGCTGATCGGCGAGCCGGGGGTCGGCAAGACCGCCATCGTCGAGGGCCTGGCGCTGCGCATCGTCAACGGCGACGTGCCGGATTCCCTGCGCGACAAGAAGCTGCTCGCCCTCGACCTCGGGGCGATGGTGGCGGGCGCGAAGTACCGTGGCGAGTTCGAGGAGCGGCTGAAGGGCGTGCTCACCGAGATCCAGTCCGCGGCGGGGGAAATCGTCCTCTTCATCGACGAGATGCACACCCTGATCGGCGCGGGCGCGGCGGAAGGGGCGATGGACGCCTCCAACCTGCTGAAACCGGCGCTGGCGCGCGGCGATCTGCACTGCGTCGGCGCGACGACGCTGGACGAATACCGCAAGCACGTGGAAAAGGACGCGGCGTTCGCGCGGCGCTTCCAGCCGGTGTTCGTCAACGAGCCGACGGTGGCCGACACCATCTCCATCCTGCGCGGCATCAAGGAGAAGTACGAGCTGCACCACGGCGTGCGGATTTCGGACTCGGCCCTGGTCGCCGCGGCGACGCTGTCGGACCGCTACATCACCGACCGTTTCCTCCCCGACAAGGCGATCGACCTGATGGACGAGGCGGGCAGCCGCCTGCGCATGCAGGTGGACAGCAAGCCGGACGAACTGGACGAGGTGGACCGCCGCCTGGTGCAGCTCAAGATCGAGCGCGAGGCGCTGAAGAAGGAGAAGGACCCGGCCTCGCGGGAGCGGCTGGAGAAACTGGAGGGCGAGCTTGCCGACCTCGAGGAACGCTCCGCCGAGCTCACCGCGCAATGGAAGAGCGAGCAGTCGACGCTGGCGGATTCCACCAAGATCAAGGAGCGGCTGGAACAGGCGCGCATCCAGGCGGAGCGCGCGCAGCGCGAGGGCCGCTTCGAGGAGGCGGGACGCCTGCTCTACGGCGAGGTGCCGAAGCTGGAGGCGCGGTTGCGGCAGGCCGAGGAGACGGCCAACGCGCGCATCCTCGACCAGGTGGTGACGGAACGCCACATCGCCCAGGTGGTGGCGCGCTGGACCGGCATTCCGGTGGACAAGATGCTGGAAGGCGAGAAGGAGAAGCTGCGCCACATGGAGGCGGAGCTGGGCAACCGGGTGATCGGCCAGGCGGAGGCGGTGAAGGCGGTGTCCAACGCGGTGCGGCGCGCCCGCGCCGGGCTGCAGGACCCCAACCGGCCGATCGGCTCGTTCCTCTTCCTCGGCCCCACCGGCGTCGGCAAGACCGAGCTGACCAAGGCGCTCGCCGCGTTCCTGTTCAACGACGAGGCCGCGATGGTGCGCATCGACATGTCGGAATACATGGAGAAGCACGCCGTGGCGCGGCTGATCGGCGCGCCGCCCGGCTATGTCGGCTATGACGAGGGCGGCGCGCTCACCGAGGCGGTGCGGCGGCGGCCCTATCAGGTGATCCTCTTCGACGAGGTGGAGAAGGCGCACCCCGACGTGTTCAACGTGCTGCTGCAGGTGCTGGACGACGGCCGCCTCACCGACGGCCAGGGCCGCACCGTGGATTTCGCCAACACGTTGATCGTGATGACCTCCAACCTCGGTTCGGAGATTCTCGCGGCGCAGCCGCCGGGCGAGGATTCCGGTCTGGCGCGCGACCAGGTGATGGCGGTGGTGCGCGGGGCCTTCCGCCCCGAGTTCCTCAACCGCCTGGACGAGATCCTGATGTTCCACCGCCTCGCGCCGGAGCACATGGACGGCATCGTGAAGATTCAACTGGAACGCCTGGAGCAGCGGCTGCGGGAACGCGATCTCGAACTGGAGATCACGGAGGCCGCCCATGCCTGGCTGGCGGAGCGCGGCTACGACCCGGTCTACGGCGCGCGGCCGTTGAAGCGCCTGATCCAGCGTACCCTGGAGAACCCGCTGGCGATGTGCCTGCTGGCGGGCGAGGTGGGCGAGGGCGACACGGTGCGGGTGGATGCCGACGAGAGCGGACTCTCCATCGCCGGGCGTCCGGCTGCGGACTGGCTCGAATGAGCGCGGAGGGTGCCGCGCTGCCGGTTCCGGCGGGGGGAATTTCTCCCCCCGCCGTGGCGCTGTCGCAGGCCGCGGCGGAGGCGCTGCTGCTGCAGGCGGCGGGGCGTTACGTCGCGGCGCGCCGGGAGCGCGTCGCCCCCTTCATCGACCGCCACTTCACCTTCAGGGGCAGTCTTGCGCTTCACCGCCACGCGCTCGGGCCGGACCTCCTGCGCGCCCCCTACAACCTGATGGTTTCGCTGCCGGAATTCGCGCTGCGCCGCTCCGGCGCGGCGGCGGCGTGGGCCTGGGGCAAAAGCGGCCGGCGGCCGCCCGCGCTGCTCGGCCGCGCGGCGCGGGCGCGGTTGGCGCTCGACACCGATGTCGGGCGGCGGGTCAACCACCTGCTGATGACCGAACTGCTGGAACTGCCGGTGAAGGACGCCACCGGCCGCGTGCTCTCCGCCCGCGACGCCCTGGCCATGGAAATTCTCGCCGATGCGCGCCTCGCGG
>JBFWJB010000229.1:0-5099 GCA_050253435.1 Rhodospirillaceae bacterium | reverse complement strand
TGTCTCGCCACCGACATTCTCGATGCCCGCGATGACCCGCATGTTGGTCTCGTAACGCCCCACGCCGCGCATCACCTCGATCGGCAGCAGCGTGGTGTCCGACGCCCAGTCGTAGGTGGTGAGCACCTCGTCGAGATGGCTGACCTGGGCATAGCTGGAAAAATCCGGCGGACGCTTGCCGTCGCGGTCGCGGCGCGCGCCCTGCCCCGGCGGCTGGTAGCCGTCGTCATAGCGAATCGACTGCTCCTGCGCGCCCAGCGCGTTGGAGCCGCCGAGATCGTCCACCCGCTGGAAGGAAACGGACGCAACGTTCCGTCCGGCATTCGCGACCCGAGTCGTCGCGGCCGGTCCGAAAGTCGGAGAAGAGACACGTTGCGTCGCGCTCATCCCTGCCCATCCCTTTCCCCGGATAACCGGGGCGTTCGCCGGATATTCCGGCACGCAAAAGCGTCGCGGGGCGGTGCTTCCCCCCACGGCGTACGCGACATACCCCCTACCTAACTAAAGATGTGACAACGCGCAGGCCCGGTTGTCAATGCCCGCAGTTTTCAACGTTCCAGTGTGCCGTAGAGGCGGTCCCCGGCGTCGCCGAGACCCGGCACGATATAGGCGGAGTCGTTCAGCCCCTCGTCCAACGCCGCGGTGACGATGCGCAGCCCCGGATAGGCGGCGGCAAGGGTCTTCACCCCCTCCGGCGCGGCGACCAGGGAGACGAACACCATCGACTCGATGGAGGCGCCGTGGGCGAGCAGCAGCTTGATCACGTAGACGCTGGAGTTGCCGGTGGCGAGCATCGGATCGACCACCACAACCGGCCGCCCGGTCACGCTCTTGGGCAGGCGCTCCAGGTACTCCACCGGAAGCAGGGTCTCCTCGTTGCGGTAGACCCCGACGTGGGCGACATCGGCCTCCGGCATTGCGGCGAGCACGCCGTCGGCAAGCCCCAGACCGGCACGCAGAATCGGCACCACCAGCGGCACTGCGGCCAGGCGCACCCCGCGCGTCGCGCGCACCGGGGTTTCGATGTCCACCTCTTCGAGCGGCAGGAGGCGCGTCGCCTCGGCGGTCAGGAGGCACCCCACCTCTTTCATCAGGGCGCGGAAAAGAGGCGTCGGGGTGTCTTTGCAGCGCAGCAGCGTGAGCTTGTGGCGGATCAGAGGATGATCCACTACGATCAGGGACGGGCAGATTTCGGCCATAAGATTCTTCCGGATTGGGACGGACGCGCCGGACGGGCGCCACGTGGACAGGAGAACGATGATGGAATTGGGTCTGAAAGGCAAACGTGCTTTGGTGATGGGGGCGTCGCGCGGCCTCGGCCGCGGCATCGCGGCGAAACTCGCGGCGGAAGGCTGCGACCTCATCCTCGCGGCGCGCAATGCCGAACGCCTCGGCGCCGATGCCGCCGCGCACACTGCAGCGCACGGCGTCTCGGCCACCGCGGTCGGCCTCGACCTCGCGGACGCGGCCTCAGTACAATCCCTGATCGATACGGTCAAGACCCTGGGCGGGGTCGACATCCTGATCGCCAACGTCGGCGGTCCGCCGCCCTCCGGCGCGCTCGGCGTCGCCCCCGAGCAGTGGCAGAAGTTCTTCGAGAGCATGGTGCTCGGCATCATCCGCATCGTCGACGGCCTGGTCCCCGGCATGCGCGAGAAGAAATGGGGCCGCGTCGTCGCCATCACCTCGAGCGGCGTGATCCAGCCGATCCCCACGCTCGCGATGTCCAACACCCTGCGCGCCTCGGTGGTCGCCTTCTGCAAGACGCTGGCCACCGAAGTCGCCGCCGACGGCGTGACCGTCAACGTGGTGCTGCCCGGCCGCATCGGCACCGAACGCGTCGCCGAACTGGACCAGGCCGCGGCGCAGCGCACCGGCGCCACGGTGGAGGAAACCCGCGCCAAATCCGCCTCCGCCATCCCGATGAAGCGCTACGGCACGGTGGAGGAATTCGCCTCGGTGGTCGCCTTCCTCGCCGGCGTGCCCGCGGGCTACATGACCGGCGGCATGATCCGCATCGACGGCGGCATGATCCAGTCGATCTGACCGCATGCGGGGGGCCGCCCGGCGGGCGGCCCCTCCCCTGCCCCGCGACGCATTGACAAGCCGATACCGGAAGACTCGAATTTCCGACTCAAAGAATCGGCTTTATTTCCCTGATTCCTCTGACTCTTGGCCTGTTGACGACTCGAGTCGCATCGGGCATTATGGCGACTGGATACAGTCTTGACGGCACGTCTTGTCGTTTTTTCGCTTCCCGCCCACTACGGGTTGCGGTATCAACGGACGTGCTCTTGTCTGGCGGAAAGCCGGACACGGACCGAGGGAACCGATGCAAGACGACCACCGGACCACCGTGGAAACCCCGCGGCGAGTCGAACCCAGGCACCTGCTGGCGATGGGATTCATCGTCGGCATTTCCGCTCTGACCTTTGCCGCGGCGATGACCGCAGGCCCGTCGGATGCGACCGTCAACCGCAAGGACGATGTCTCTGCGGCGGCGTTGATGACTCCGCCGCCGCTCGACGACGCCGCGTCGTACAGCGGTCCCCGCGCCTTCCTCTACGGCGGCAGCGAATACCTGCCGGAGCCCGCGCACCGCACCCCCGCCCCCGATGAGACGATCACCCCCGCCGCTGCGCCCGCCGGTCCGCAGGAGCGCGAGCTCACCCTCACGGTGATGCCGGGCGACACCCTGGGGCAGATCCTCGACCGCAGCGAGGTCTCCCGCCAGGAGGCGCACGAGGCGATCGCCGCCTTGAAAAAGGTGTTCGACCCGCGCCGCCTCACCCCGGGGCAGGATGTCTCGCTGGTGGTGGTCGCCGACCCCGACGGCGCGGTGACGCTCTCCCGCCTGCAGGTGGAGGCCGAGCCCGGCCGCCGCAGCATCGTCTCCCGCGCCGACGACGGCGGCTTCTCCGCCGACGAGGAGCACGACCCGATCACCACCGAGACCCACGCCTTTTCCGGCGTAATCCATTCCAGCCTGTTCGCCGCGGGCGAGGCCTCCGGCATGTCGCCGGGCGCCCTGCAGCAGCTGATCCGGCTTTACTCCTACGACGTCGACTTCCAGCGCGACATCCAGAAGGGCGATTCCTTCGAGGTGATGGTGGACCGCCGCACCCTGCCCGACGGCACCTCCGTCGGCGACGGCGAGATCGACTACGCCTCGCTCACCCTCTCCGGCGTGACGCTGCGCCTCTACCGCTTCGAGGACAAACAGGGCTTCGTCGACTACTACAACGAAAAAGGCATGAGCGTGCGCAAGGCGCTGCTGCGCACCCCGGTGGACGGCGCGCGCATCTCCTCCGGCTTCGGCATGCGCAACCACCCGGTGCTCGGCTTCTCCAAGATGCACAAGGGCGTGGACTTCGCCACCCCGATCGGCACCCCGGTCTATGCGGCGGGCGACGGCGTGGTGGAACGGGCGGGCCGGTGGAGCAGCTACGGCAACTATCTGCGCATCCGCCACACCGGCACCTATTCCACCGCCTACGGCCACCTCTCCGGCTATGCGCGCGGCATCCACGCGGGCAGCCGGGTGCGCCAGGGCCAGGTCGTCGCCTATTCCGGCAACACCGGGCGCACCACCGGGCCGCACCTCCACTACGAGGTGCTGGTGGACAGCCGCCAGGTCAACCCGATGAAGGTGAAGATGCCCTCGGGCCGCGCCCTGAAGGGCGAGGAACTGCGCCTCTTCGGCAAGCTGCGCGCCGGCATGGACCGCGATTTCGCCCAGCTCTCCGGCCGCAGCAAGATGGCCGCCGCCGCCGCCGAGTCGACGGCGCGCTGAACCCCTTTTCCGTGAATTTTCCGGCCGGCGCCCCCTCATGGGGGCGTTCGCGCTTGGGACAGGGGCGGGAATCGCGTAAAATGGACTCAAGCGGTCTCGGGATGCGGCCAGAACCTACCCAGGACGAGATCGCAGACGGAGTTGCTCCGACCGCCGCACCCGATTCGCTCCGTTTCCGTCATCGGTCCGTCCATACCAGGGAGGGCACCATGACCAGCACCAAGACCGGCGGCGTCACCATCGACACCGGCACCGGCCTTTTGCGTATCTCCGATACCATTCCGGTTCCGGTCAAGACCGCGTGGACTCTGCTGACCTCGCGCCAGCACATCTCCAAATGGTGGGGCGACTACGTCGCGATCGAACTGCACCCCGGCGGCGCCTTCGAGGAGCTGTGGACCTCGCCCGAGGGACACCAGAGCCGCGCCTTCGGCACGGTGCGCCAGGTCGCCGCGCCGCACCTGCTGGAAGTCACCTGGCGGGAAGACACCTGGGATTACTCCACCACGGTACACCTGCACCTGCGCCAGGTGGGCGACCAGACCCAGGTCAGCATCACCCACAAGGACTGGCCCGCGCCGGTCACCGACGCGGTGCGCGCCATGCTCGCCAAGCACTACTACGGCTGGCGCACCTGCCTGACACGGCTCAGGGCCTACGCCGCGGACTATGTGGCGGCGAAGGTGGCGACGGTATCGTGAACGGGTTCTGGCGGGGCCCCGCCCCGCCACGGACTTTCCTCAGCGCAGCGCAGCGAGCCCGTTGATCAGATCGACCAGATCCAGGAGCCGCGGCAGGTAATGATCCGCCAGCAGCGGCGGCAGCGGCGCGTGCGCGCCCTCTCCGGGCGCAAGGTCGCGCGCCAGGCCCTCGACCAGACGCTCCAGGCGCCTGCGGTGCAGCCCGAGGCGGCGCTGCAGCGGGTCCGCCGCGACCCCGGCCAGCGCCCCGGCGGAAGCCAGCGCAAAAAGAAGCGCGCCGCCGGTGGCCGCGGTGAGGAAGGGCGTGGCCGCGGCGGGAAACGCCGCATACCACCAACCGCCGATCGCCCCGCCGAGGGGAAAGGCGGAGATCGCCAGACTGTTGGCGATGGCGGCGGAGACCATCGGGGTGAGGCTCAATACCCCCGGCGTGAAGGCGTGGAAGGCTCCCGCGCCGAGGCCGATCGCGCCTGCCTGCAGCGCCACCTCGGCCATCGCAGCGCGCCCGGCGGCGGCCCCGGCCAGTACCCGCGCCACCGCGGCGCGGAACTCCGGGTCGTCCGCGCGCTCCGCGACCAGGCGCTCCACCTGCGCCACGCCGCCCG
>JBFWJB010000228.1:0-5103 GCA_050253435.1 Rhodospirillaceae bacterium | reverse complement strand
CGATGGCGTTGCGTTCGATGCAGGGCACCTGAACCAGCCCGCCGATCGGGTCGCAGGTGAGGCCGAGATGGTGCTCCATGCCGATCTCGGCGGCATTCTCCACCTGCCGGTTGTCGCCGCCGAGCGCCGCGGCCAGGCCCGCCGCCGCCATCGAGCAGGCGACGCCGACCTCGCCCTGGCACCCCACCTCGGCGCCGGAGATCGAGGCGTTCTCCTTGTAGAGCGAGCCGACCGCTCCGGCGGCGAGAAGGAAGGTGAAGACCTGCGCCTCGCCCGCCTCCGGCACGAAGCGGGTGAGATAATGGAGGACGGCGGGAATGATCCCCGCCGCGCCGTTGGTCGGCGCGGTGACCACCTGGCCTCCCGCGGCGTTCTCCTCGCCCACCGCCATGGCGAAGGCGCTAACCCATTCCAGCGCCGCCAGCGGCTCGCGGGCCTTGGCCGCCTCCAGCCGCTTTCGGAGCTGCGGCGCGCGGCGGGGCGCCGCCAGCCTGCCGGGCAGCACGCCCTCGGCGGCCAGGCCGCGCCGCACGCATGCCTGCATCACCGCCCAGATGCGGCGCAGACCGGCGTCGACCTCGGCGGACGGGCGCAGGGCTTCCTCGTTGGCCCGCGCCATCGCGGCGAAACTGAGGCCGTGTTGTGCGCCGAGGGCGAGCAGCTCTTTCGCCGAGACATAGGGAAAGGGAAGCGCCTCCCGTGGGGCGGGCGGCAGGGAGAATTCCGCCGCAGTGACGACGAAGCCGCCCCCCACCGAATAGTATTCCTCCTCGGAAAGCAGCGCGCCGTCCGCACCGAAGGCGCGCAGGCGCAGGCCGTTGGGGTGCAGCGGCAGGCTCTCGCCCTTGTGAAAGACGATGTTCTTTTCAGGATCGAAAGACACCGGATGCCGCCTGGGCAGAGGCAGCACCCGGTGCGCGGACACCGCGGCGAGCAGGCCGGGAATGGCCTCCACCGCCACGGCTTCCGGAGTTTCTCCGGCAAGGCCGAGAATGACCGCGCGGTCGGTGCCGTGGCCGCGCCCGGTGAGGGCAAGCGAGCCGAAGAGGCCGGCTTCGATCGCGGCCACGCCGTCCAGCACACCCGCCTCGGCCAGCGACAGGACGAAGCGGCGCGCCGCCTTCATCGGGCCGACGGTGTGGGAACTCGACGGGCCGATACCGACCTTGAAGAGATCGAAGACGCTCACCACCATGGCCGCTGCTCCGCCCTTCTCCCGTACTGACGAATGAAAACGCTCCGCCGCCGGGACGAATTATACGCCCGGATCCCGCGGCCCTTCCTCCGCAACCGGCGCCGCGGCATCGGCCTTGCGGATGGTCTTTTTGTTCCGCAGATAGGCGACCGCCAGAACCGCCGCCGCGACCGCCAGCCCCGCCATGTCGGACGTGATGCCGGGCTTGATCAGCACCAGGCCGCAGAGGACGAGCAGGAGTCCGGAAACCTTGTCCAGCTTCAGGGAAAACGCCTGCAACTGGAAACCGCAGGCGAGCAGGGTCGCTCCGAGCATCGCCGATGCGGTGGCGAGCAGAATGACCCCCGGCTTGCCCACGCCCAGCAGCGACGGCCCGGAGATGAACATGAACGGCACGATAAACGCGGTAATGCCGAGCTTGCAGGCGATGAAGGCGACCTCGATCGGCTTCGCCTTGGCGAGCCCCGCGCCCGCATAGGCCGCCAGCGCCACGGGTGGCGTAATCGCGGAAATGCAGGCGAAGTAGAACACGAACATGTGCGAGGCCAGCTGCGAGACGCCCAACTGCACCAGCGCCGGAGACGCCACCGACGCGCAGATCAGATAGGCCGCGGTGGTCGGCAGGCCCATGCCGAGGATCAGGCACGCGATCATCGTCATCACCAGCGCGATCCAGAGATTGCCTTCGGACAGCGCGACGATGGCGCTGGCGAACTTAAGCCCGACGCCGGTGAGGTTGAGCACGCCGATGACGATGCCCGCCGTCGCGCACGCGGCGATGACGCCGCAGGAGGACTTGGCGCCGTCGGACAGCGCCTTCAAAATCCCGCGCGGGCCGAGGCGCGTCTCCTTGCGGAAATAGGTGACCACGATCGCGGTGACGATGCCCCAGACGGAGGCGCGGATCGGGCTGAGGTCCATCACCGCCAGGGTGAAGATCAGGATGAACAGGGGAAGGATCAGATAGCCTTCCTTGAGGGCGACGGTCTTGAAACGCGGCAGCTGGTCCTTCGGCAGGCCGGTCAGGTTGTGCTTGACCGCCTCGAGGTCGACCGTGACGAACACGGTATAGAAGTACAGCAGCGCCGGAATCACCGAGGCCTTGACGATGTCCATGTAGGGGACGCCGATGATCGACGCCATGATGAACGCCGCGGAGCCCAGGATCGGCGGCATGATCTGGCCGCCGGTAGACGCCGTCGCCTCCACCGCAGCGGCGAATTTGTTCTTGTAGCCGATCGACTTCATCATCGGGATGGTGAACGACCCGGAGGAAACCACGTTGGCCACGGAATTGCCGGACACGGTGCCGAACAGCGCGCTGGAAATGATCGCCACCTTGGCCGGACCGCCGCGGTAGGCGCCGGAGACGCTGACCGCCAGATCGATGAAGAACTTCGAGGCGCCGGACACCGAAAGGAACGCGCCGAACACGATGAACAGGAAGACGAACGACGCCGACGCCTGGATCGGCGTACTGAAGATTCCGTCCAGTCCCATCATGTAGCTGAGGGTCTTGCCCCAGGAATACTCCCGGTGGCCGTAACGCCCCGGCAGCAGGTGCCCGAACTGCGCATAGGCAAGGAAAATCAATGCAATGGTCGGCAAAATGTTGCCGCAGGTCCGCCGCGTGAACTCCAGAACCCCGAGAATGAGGATGATCGACACGATCAGGTCGAGAGTCGTGGGGTCCACCCCGATGCGGTAGACCAGCTCGTTCACCTCCACCATCATGTAGCCGAAGGCGAACACCGTGGCGGCGATCATCAGGTAGTCGTAAAGCGGGATGTCGTTGCTGGAGGATGCGCTCGTCCGGCGGTAGAGGGCGAAGGTGAGCACCGCCGCCATGCCGACGTGGAAGAAATAGACGTACGACATCGTGACGGCCTGAATGGACAGGGCGTAGATGTGGAACAGCGACATGAAGATCGCGAGAACGTACACGACGGTGCTGAGGAGGCCGGAAAGCTCCCGCTTCGAGCCTTCCTGATCGAGGGCCTTCAGGTCTATCTCGTCCGCAGTTTTCTTCTTCCTGAACAACATGGCGTTCAATCCCTCGATCGAATGGATCCGGTCTCACCGGCGGTTGCGAAACAGAGCCACGGCCCGATCCCGGCCGGGCCTCTCACGAGGCGCCCGCCCCCGAATGCGGCGGCCTGGGTCGGGGCCGCAGCTCCGGCCCAGGCCTGCTGATGCGCCTTCCCGGAAGGCGGTTACTTCGCGATCAGGCTGTCCGGAATCTTCAGCCCGACTTCCTTGTAATACTTGAGGGCGCCGGGATGCAGCGGAACGGTCATCTTCGACACGTTCTCAAGCTTGATGCCCGCGGCGCTCTTGGAGACCACGAGCATGTCCTTGTAATGCTCGTAGGTGGTCTTGACCAGATCGTAGACCACATCCTCGCGGGCGTCCTTCTTGACCACCACGAAATTCCAGAAGGAGACCGCCTTGTAGGGCTTGGTCTGGTTCTTATAGGTGTTGGCCGGAATATCGTCGATGCTCCAGAACGGATACGCCTTGGAGAGCTTGGCGATGTCGCTGTCGGAAAGCTGGATCAGCTTCACGTCGTGGGTGGTCTCGAGGTCGAGCAGCCACGGCGCGGGCGAGCCGGTGACGCCGAACACCGCGTCGATGGTGCCGTCCTTCAGCGAGTTGACCTGCGCGCCGGAGGGCAGGCGGCTGAGCTTCGCGGGCTTGATGCCGAGAACCTCGAGAACCGCGCGGCCCGCCACGTCGCTGGTCGAGCCGACGGTGCTGACGCTGACGTGCTTGCCCGCGAAATCCTGGATGGTGTTGATGCCGTTGCCCTTGAGCGTATAGATGTAGAGATAGCTGCTGTGGGTGGGGAAGGTGCTCATGAACTTCTTGTAGGGGCCGTGCTCCTTCGCCCAGCCGGTGCCGGTGACCGCTTCGCCCGCGAGCCACGCGGTGACCATGCCCAGGTCCATGTCGCCTTTTTCGATCAGCTGCATGTTGGTGGTCGGGCCGGGGGTCACCTCGCAGGTGACGTCGATGTTCTTGCCCGACTTGTTGATGATGTTGGACCAACCTGCGCCGAGATTGTAGTAGGTGCCGCCCGCGCTCGACGTGCCGAGCAGCAGGCGCTGCACGTCATACGCAGACGCGGTGTTTGCCGCGGCAACCGCGGAAACCATCAAACTGGCGGTAAACAAGAGAGGGACAACTCGCTTCATCTTCTCCTCCTTATTCAAATCGGTGAATGGGACATACGCTAATACGCCCAAGGCCAAACCTGTTCTCTATGAGCCTTCAAACGGCAAAGGCGTTCATATTTCTTATTTCCCGATGATCTTGGCGGCTTTCTCTTTCCTGGATTTCTCTGAGGAGTCGATCTTGGCCCGCCAATCCCGAATCTGTCCAACATGGCTCTGGAGATGCTGCCGCATCCCCTCGAGATCCTTGGATACCGTTTCCGGGGCCGGTCCTCCCAGAACGGTTCTCTTCCTGACGTTGCCCAGCGGAGACAGAGCCTTTTCCACGTCCTCGGGCGTCAGGTCCAAGGGCCGGTGGAGCACTTCCATTGCGGCGCGGTTCAGCTCCTCCAGGGTCAATGCCTCGGTGGTCTTCCCCTGGTGGTACAGGGGCAACACGGACTTTTTCACGATCTGATAGGCGGTCCGGAAGGACACATCCATCTTGCGCACGATCTCGTCGGCAACCTCGGTCGCCGTGGAGAAGTTTTTGTGTGTGTTCCTCAGTGCGTTGTCTTTATTGATCTCGATCTTTTCCAACACCGCGGCCATGCACTTGACCGCCGCCCTGGCTTCGTCGAAGGCGCCCCACAGCGTGGTGAAGACCTCGCCGCTGGTGGCGCGGGAATGGGTGTAGGGCACGCCCTTCATCGCCGTGATCACCGAAACGAACGCGCCGACCAGGCAGGACAGCTT
>JBFWJB010000227.1:0-5109 GCA_050253435.1 Rhodospirillaceae bacterium | reverse complement strand
ACGCTGGGCACCGGCCAGGACGAACAGATCGTCGACGCGCTGGAAGGCGAGTACCGCTCGACCTTCATGCTGCACTGCAACTTCCCGCCCTACTCGGTTGGCGAGGCGGGCCGCATGGGCTCTCCGGGCCGCCGCGAAATCGGCCACGGCAAACTCGCCTGGCGCGCGGTGAAGCCGCTTCTGCCGCAGGCGGAGGACTTCCCCTACACCATCCGCATCGTCTCGGAGATCACCGAGTCCAACGGCTCGTCGTCGATGGCCACGGTGTGCGGCTCGTCGCTGTCCTTGATGGACGCGGGCGTGCCGCTGCCGCGCCCGGTGGCGGGCATCGCCATGGGCCTGATCAAGGAAGGCGACCGCTTCGCGGTGCTCTCCGACATCATGGGCGACGAGGACCACCTGGGCGACATGGACTTCAAGGTGGCGGGCACCGAAGAGGGCGTCACCTCGCTGCAAATGGACATCAAGATCACCTCGATCACCAAGGAGATCATGGGCATCGCGCTCAACCAGGCGCGCGCCGGCCGCCTGCACATCCTGGGCGAGATGGCCAAGGCCCTGACCAACGCGCGCGCCGAGGTTTCCGGCAATGCGCCGCGGATCACCACCTTCAGCATTCCGAAGGACAAGATCCGTGAAGTCATCGGCACCGGCGGCAAGGTGATCCGCGAGATCTGCGAGACCACCGGCGCCAAGATCGACATCGAGGACGACGGCACCATCCGCGTCGCCGCGGTGGACGGCAAGGCGCAGGAAGACGCGATCAAGTGGATCAAGGGCATCGTCGCCGAGCCCGAGATCGGCGCGATCTACACCGGCAAGGTGGTCAAGGTCCTGGAGTTCGGCGCCTTCGTCAACTTCATGGGCAGCCGCGACGGCCTGGTCCACGTTTCGGAAATGGCGCAGAAGCGCGTCAACCATCCGGACGACGTGGTCAAGGTCGGCGACTCCGTGAAGGTGAAGCTGATCGGCTTCGACGACCGCGGCAAGGTCAAGCTGTCGATGAAGGTGGTGGACCAGGAAACCGGCGAGGAAATCCCGCCGGCGCCCAAGGCCAACTGACCGCATACGTTGCGTTTCCCCCCGCACCCGCGGGGGGAGGCGCGGTATCCTGGGGCCGGGCCGGACCTGGACGTTTGCATTTTCGTGACGCCTGGGTTAGAGGTTTCGGCATCGCCGTTCGGGGGGAATGGGCGACACCCACGAAACAAGAGGGGACTGCACGCAAAAGGCCGCGTGCGGCGTGACAACAACGGCGAGGGGACTTGCCCTTCGCCGGTGCGGGTGGAGAGCGATGGCGTGAAAGCCCTGCAAAAACTTTGGATGTCGGGAAAGGACGTGTGGCCCTTGGTCGAGGGCGGCAAAGGCATCGGCGTATCCACCGGCGCAAGCGCCGGGGCCTGGGCCGCAGCCGGAGGCGTCGGCACCTTCTCCGGCGTCAACGCGGACTTCTACGATGAGAACGGCCGCCTGATTCCGATGATCTACACCGGCAAGACGCGCGGCGAACGTCACGAGGAACTGATCGCCTTCGGCATCAAGGGCGGGGTCGCCCAGGCGCGCATCGCCAGCGACGTCGCGGGCGGCGAAGGCCGCATCCACATGAACGTGATGTGGGAGATGGGCGGCTGCGAGCGCATCCTCGAGGGCATTCTCTCTCAGGCCAAGGGCCTGGTGCACGGCGTCACCTGCGGCGCGGGCATGCCCTACCGCCTCGCCGAGATCGCGGCGAAGTACGGCGTCTATTACTACCCCATCGTCTCCTCGGCGCGCGCCTTCCGCGCGCTGTGGAAGCGCGCCTATCACAAGAGCAAGGAATGGCTGGGCGGCGTGGTCTACGAGGACCCGTGGCTGGCGGGCGGGCACAACGGCCTGTCCAACAGCGAGAACCCGCGTAGCCCCGAAGCGCCATATCCGCGCGTCGCCGACCTGCGCCGCGAGATGAACGCCGCCGGGCTCACCGATACCCCGGTGGTGATGGCGGGCGGCGTGTGGTCGCTCTCCGATTTCGCCGACTGGATCGACAACCCGGAAATCGGGCCCATCGCCTTCCAGTTCGGCACGCGTCCGCTGCTCACCAAGGAAAGCCCGATCTCCGAAGAGTGGAAGGCCCACCTGCTGGAGCTCAATCCGGGCGACGTGCTGCTGCACCGCTTCAGCCCCACCGGGTTCTATTCCTCGGCGGTGCGCAACGCCTTCCTCAACGACTTGGTCGCCCGTTCGGAGCGCCAGGTGGACTTCCGCGCCGAGGCGGAGGGAGACTTCACCGCGGAACTCGCCTTCGGGCGGCGCGGCCGCTCCGTCTTCCTCAAGCCCGAGGACAAGCCGAAGGCCGAGGCGTGGATCGCCGAGGGCCACACCGAACCGCTGAAGACCCCGGACGAAACCCTGGTTTTCGTCACCCCGGAAATGTCGCGCCGCATCCTCAAGGATCAGACCGACTGCATGGGCTGCCTCTCGGCGTGCAACTTCTCCAACTGGTCGCAGAACGAGGAGGGCACCACCGGCCGCCGCGCCGATCCCCGCTCCTTCTGCATCCAGAAGACGCTGCAGAGCATCGCACACAAAGGCGATATCGAACGCGAGCTGATGTTCGCCGGGCACAACGTGTTCCGCTTCAAGAGCGATCCGTTCTACCACAATGGGTTCGTGCCTACGGTTAAGGAATTGATCGAACACCTCCTGAAAGGCGGTTGAGCCGCAAGGCCAACACCTCGTCCTTTACTCAAGAGTCGTTTTAAGAAGCCGACAAACCATAGGTGTTTGTCGGCTTCTTAGTTGCATTTGCACCCGCAATTTGAAATACATTGAGGAGGGAAAAAACAATATTGCGGTAAAAGGCCCGCAAGGGGGGGACCGGCCTAGGCCGGTAAATTGCGCATGTTCAATCGTACACGACCGTTTTCGCACGTTCTCGAGCAGCTCCGCTCGGTCAACCTGCGCCCGACGCGGCAGCGCCTGGCGCTCGCCAAGCTTCTGTTCGAGAAGCCCGACCGCCACATCACCGCCGAGACCCTGCATAAGGAAGCGGCGGCGGAAGGCGCGCGGGTCTCTCTCGCCACCGTCTACAACACCCTGCACCAGTTCACCGAGGCGGGCCTGTTGCGGGAAATCGTGGTGGATACCGGCTGCTCGTACTTCGACACCAACACCACCGAGCATCACCACTACTATCACGAGTCCTCCGGCATGCTGGAAGACGTGCCCGGCGACCACCTGCGGGTCACCGGCGCGCCGGTGGTGCCCGAAGGCTCGGTGATCAAACGTATCGATGTGGTGATCCGCCTGGCGAACGCCTGACGCGGCTACTTCACCGTCTCGCCGCGGTAAACGCCCCAGAAGGCGGCGCGCGGCAGCCAGCCGGAGTAGCTTCCGGCCTCGACGCGGCAGAACGCCGATCCCTCCGGACAGGAGAGCAGGCGGCCGATAACGCCGCCCTCCAACTGCGCGACCACCGGGCTTTCGGGCCCGGCGGACGCGCGCAAGGGCGTCATCGGGCCGATGATGCGGATCGCCCGCGCGCCGGACAGCATGCTGCGGTGCACCCAGCCTTCGGTGCCCTCCCAGTCGCGGATCTTCCGCCAGTGATCGAATTCCTGGATGATCTCCACCGGCAGGTCGCGCTGCAGGTACACCCACTCGATGGGATACCGCACGCCGGGGCCGGAGCGCAGGTTCACCTGCGTCGCGCGCAGCGAGGCGAAGCGCGGCAGCCGCAGCCCGGTTTCCCCGTTGGGGTCGGCCGCGGCGGCGGTTCCGGCGCACACGCCCACCATAAGGACGGCGGCAACGGCGCGCATCACGGCGCGCAAAAACGGACGGCGCATCGGCACTCGGCCTCTCTTCTGCAGATCGGGTGTCACCATAGCGTCAAGCCCAACCCGGCTCAACCCCTGGACAAGAGTCTCCGGGATTGGTAAGTCTCGCCAAGCCCGCGGGAGAAACATCCATGAAAAAGCCGATCGTCATCGTCACCCGCCGCCTGCCCGAAGTGGTCGAAACCCGCATGAAGGAACTCTTCGACGTGCGGCTGAATACCGACGACCACCGGATGAGCGCGGCGGAACTGGCGCAAGCGGTGGCGGAGGCCGACGTTCTGGTCCCCACCGTCACCGACGTCATCGACCGCGCCATCCTCGAATCCGCCTCGCCCCACTTCAAGCTGATCGCCAATTTCGGCTCCGGCACCGACCACATCGACGTGGCCTTCGCGCAGAGCCGCGGCATCACCGTCACCAACACCCCCGACGTCCTCACCGAGGACACCGCCGAAATGACCATGGCGCTCTTGCTCGCCGTGCCGCGCCGCCTGATCGAGGGCGACCGCCTGGTGCGCGCCGGAAAGTGGGAGGGCTGGGGCCCCACCAACATGCTCGGCAGCCGCGTCTCCGGCAAGCGCCTGGGCATCATCGGCATGGGCCGCATCGGCCAGGCGGTGGCGGAACGCGCGCGCGGCTTCGGCATGTCCATCCACTACCACAACCGCCGTCGCCTCCACCCCTCGGTCGAGGACGCGCTGGAAGCCACCTACTGGGACGAACTGGACCAGATGCTGCCGCGCATGGACGTAATCTCCATCCACTGCCCCGGCACGCCGCAAACCCACCACCTGCTCAACCGCCGCCGCCTCGAACTGATGCGCCCGACCTCGTACCTGGTCAACACCGCGCGCGGCTCGGTGATCGAGGAGGACGCGCTGCTCGAATTCCTCGGCTCCCGCCGCATCGCGGGCGCGGCGCTCGACGTGTTCCAGAACGAACCGGCGGTGGACCCGCGCTTCATCGCGCTCGACAACGTGGTGCTGATGCCCCACCTCGGCGCCGCCACCTTCGAGGCGCGTCACGAAATGGGCCAGAAGGTGCTGATCGACATCAAGACCTTCGTCGACGGCCACCGCCCGCCGGACCGCGTTCTGCCCAACCTGTAGGATGGAGGCGCCCCCGCGCCATACCCGATGACGAGCGTACCCGCCTCCCCCTCCCGCGTGCCGATGGCGACGCTCGCCATCGTCGGCTCGCTGTTCTCGCAGAACCTCGTCGCCGCCTTCGCCAAAACCCTCTTCCCCCTGGTCGGCGTGGAAGGCATGGTGGCGCTGCGCGTCGGCATCTC
>JBFWJB010000226.1:0-5128 GCA_050253435.1 Rhodospirillaceae bacterium | reverse complement strand
GTCGACGCCTATCCGGAGCGCACTTTCAGCGGGCGGCTCACCGCCATCGAGCCGAAGGTCGACCAGGCGAGCGGCCTGATCGCGGTACAGGCGTCCTTCCCCAATGCCGACGGCCTGCTGCGGCCGGGGATGTACGCCAAGGTGCGCGCCGTGCTGCCGGAGGAACAAAACCGCCTGGTGGTGCCGCAGACCGCGGTGAGCTATTCGCTCTACGGCGATTTCATCTACGTGGTGCGCGCCGACGACAAGGGCGAGCCGCGCGCCCGCCAGGTGGTGGTGAAGGTGGTCGACCGTCACGCCAACCTGGCGCAGATCGAGGGCGGCGTGAAGGCGGGGGAGGAGATCGTCTCCTCCGGTGCGGTGCGCCTCTCCAACGGGTCGAAGGTGAAGGTCGTGGAAAAGACGGTTCTGCGCGCCAAGCCTGAGATCGGACTGGACTGAGGACCCCGCACATGCGTTTCACCGACATCTTCATCAAGCGGCCGGTCCTCGCATCGGTGGTCAGCCTGCTGATCCTTCTGCTGGGGCTGAAGGCCCTCACCGGCATGCAGGTGCGCCAGTATCCGAAGATCGACACCACGGTGATCACCGTGACCACCACCTATTCGGGGGCGGACGCGGCGCTGATCCAGGGCTTCGTCACCGACCCGATCCAGAAGGCGGTGGCCAAGGCCGACGGCATCGACTACATCACCTCCACCAGCCGCGGCAGCACCAGCGTGGTGACCGCGCGGGTGCGCCTCAACTTCGACCCCAACACCGCGATGACCGAGGTGATGAGCCAGGTTTCGGCGGTGAAGTCGGAGCTTCCGGCGGAGGCGGAGGAGCCGGTGATCGTCAAGCAGGCGGGCAAGGGCACCGCGCTGATGTATCTCTCCTTCACCAGTCCGGAACTGGCCGGTCCGCAGATCACCGATTATGTGGACCGCGTGGTGCGCCCCAAGCTCGCCACCGTGCCGGGCGTCGCCTCGGTGACGCTTTTGGGCGCGCAGACCTTCGCGATGCGGGTGTGGCTCGACCCCGAGGCGATGGCGCAGCGCGGCATGACCGCGGCCGAGGTCACCGCGGCGCTCACCGCCAACAACTACCAGGCCGCCGCCGGCGCGCTGAAGGGCTATTACGACGCCATCGACATCAAGGCGGGCACCACGGTGGGCGACGTGCCCGCCTTCGAGAACCTGGTGGTCCGCACCACCGACGCCGGGCCGGTGCGCTTGAAGGACATCGCCAAGGTGACGCTGGGGGCGGAGAGCACCAACACCCGCGTCATGGCCAACGGCGAGCAGGCGCTGTTCGTCGCCCTCGACGGCACGCCGGATTCCAACTCGCTGGACGTGGTGCAGGGCGTCTACAAGGTGCTGCCCGACGTGCGCGCCAACCTGCCGCCCGCGATCAAGATG
Organism: Rhodospirillaceae bacterium; assembly: GCA_050253435.1. GTDB lineage: Bacteria > Pseudomonadota > Alphaproteobacteria > Rhodospirillales > Rhodospirillaceae > Oleispirillum. The sequence continues at coordinate 3,728 of JBFWJB010000226.1, read as the reverse complement.
AACGTCAACTACGATTCCACGCGGTTCATCGAGGAATCGATCCAGGAGGTGATCAAGACCCTCGCCGAGGCGGCGATCATCGTGATCCTGGTGATCCTGATGTTCATGGCGTCGTTCCGCTCGGTGATCATCCCCATCGTCACCATTCCGCTGTCGCTGGTCGGCGTCGGCGTGGTCATGCTGGCCTTGGGCTTCACCCTCAACCTGATGACGCTCTTGGCCTTCGTGCTGGCGATCGGCCTGGTGGTGGACGACGCGATCGTGGTGGTGGAGAACGTCCACCGCCACATCGAGGAAGGCCACACCCCGTTCGATGCGGCGATTTTGGGCACGCGCGAGATCGCCGGGCCGGTGATCACCATGACCATCACGCTGGCCGCGGTGTATGCGCCGATCGCCTTTCTCGGCGGCCTCACCGGCGCGCTGTTCCTGGAGTTCGCGCTGACGCTCGCCGCCGCGGTGATGGTCTCCGGCGTCGTCGCGCTCACCCTGTCGCCGATGATGTGTTCGAAGATCCTCAAGCCGCAGACCGGCGAGGAACGCCTGGTGAAGCTGGTGGATGCCTCCTTCGGCCGCCTCGCTTCGGCCTACGAGCGCACCCTGGCGAAATCGCTCGCCGCGCCCGCCGCCACCCTGGTGCTGGCGGCGATGGTGCTTTTGTCGCTGCCGCTCTTCTTCCGCTTCAGCGCCAGCGAGCTTGCGCCCACCGAGGACAAGGGCTTCGTCATCGCCGACATCACCGGCCCGGCCTCGGCCAACGTCGATTACATGGTCTCCTACGCGCCGGAGACGACGCGGCTGATCGATCAGCTGCCGGAAAAGCAGATGTTCTTCTTCGTCACCGGCATGGACGCCACCTACAAGGGCATCGGCGGCCTGGTGCTGAAGCCGTGGAGCGAGCGCTCGCGCAACGCCACGCAAATCCAGAACGACATGCAGGCGAAGCTCAACCGGATTCCCGGCCTCAAGATGTCGGCCTTCCAGCTGCCGCCGTTGCCCGGCACCGACGGCATGCCGGTGCAGTACGCGGTGACCACCACCTCGGACTACAAGACCCTCTACGGCGTGATGCGCGACGTGGAAAAGGCGGTGAAGGCCTCCGGTCTCTTCGTCTTCTACGACTTCGACCTCAAGTTCAACCGTCCGGAGCTTTCCGTCACCGTGGACCGCGACAAGGCGGGCGCCTACGGCGTGACGATGAAGGACATCGGCGCGACGCTGTCGGCGCTTTATGCCGACGGCTACGTCAACCGCACCGACATCATGAACAAGAGCTATAAGGTGATCCCGCAGGCGCCGCGCGCCTACCGCCTCGATCCCGGCCTGATCGAGCAGGCCTACGTGCCGACGCGGTCGGGCGGGGTGGTGCCGCTGTCCAGCGTCGTCTCGGCGGAGGTGACGCCGCAGCCGCAGCAGCTCAACCAGTTCAACCAGCTCAACGCCTTCACCCTGAACGCGGTGCCGATGCCGGGCGTGTCGCTGGGCACGGCGGTGAAGTTCCTCGATCAGACTTCCGCCGAGCTGCTGCCCAAGGGCTTCTACTTCGACTACGCCGGGCAGTCGCGGCAGTACAAGCAGGAGGGCAGCGCCCTCGTCGCCACCTTCGTCTTCGCGCTGATCGTGATCTTCCTGGTGCTCGCCGCGCAGTACGAAAGCGTGCGCGACCCGTTGGTGATCATGACCTCGGTGCCGCTGTCGATCGTCGGCGCGATGACGCCGATCGTCCTCGGGGCGACCACCCTCAACATCTATTCCGAGATCGGCCTGGTCACCCTGATCGGCCTGATCACCAAGCACGGCATCCTCATCTGCGAGGTCGCCAAGGTGGAGCAGGAGGGCGGCAAGTCCAAGGCCGAGGCGGTGGCGCACGCCGCCTCGCTGCGGCTGCGGCCGATCCTGATGACCACCGCGGCGATGGTGGCGGGCGTGCTGCCGCTCACCTTCGCCACCGGCGCGGGCGCGGAGAGCCGCTTCGCCATCGGCATCATCATCGCCTGCGGGCTGTCGGTGGGCACCCTGTTCACCCTGTTCGTGCTGCCGGTGATCTACACCTTCCTCGCCGACGACCACCGCGCCAAGTTCCTGGCGCGGCCCAAGGTGCCGGACTAAGCGCACGCCGCCGAAGGCCGAGACCTTCCCAACCCCGCCCGGAGCGATCCGGGCGGGGGTTTCCGTGTACGGCCACACCGGTGCGGAGGCGATGGCGAAAGCCGGAAGTTGTGGCGTTTCGGAAGCCGAAGCGCGGCCGGATGCGGCCTTCGCCACAGATCCGCACAATCCGGTATTTTTTTTGCCTTTATTTGTGCATGACTTTGCCATTTGTGGAGACGTGTGGCGCAAACAATTCACCTAACTTGAGTCATTGCCTGAAATTTTATCATTTAATAACAATCGATTAAATTAAATAGACTGATTCCATGGTTTTATATGATCAGGGCAGTAATATTCTTTTTCTTATCTTGACTCCGAAAAATCTCAGGAGATGCAAAGGTATGCGTGCAAGAATGTCAATATGCATGACATATATACTTTATTGCCTCAAAGAACTTACCGTTAAATAACTTGTCAACTCTGCGCTTTCTGGTAATCCGTCATCCGACGGAGCTCTTGAGGCCGTGCGGAACATGGCCCGCGCGGCGGGCCCGTCGGTGCAATTTTTGTTGGGGGAAAACATGACGACTTCGTCCAGCGCGGCCGCCCCGGCGGGTGTCGGGTATACCGCCGACCGTAAGAAGGAAATCATTGGTTTGTGTTTGGGTGTGGCGGTTCTGCTCTACACCTTGTTCACGGCTCCGCCTCCGGGCTTAAGCGTTCCGGCCTGGAAGACCATCGGTATCAGCCTGCTGATGGCGATCTGGTGGATGACCGAGGCGATTCCGATCGCCTTCACCGCGCTTCTGCCGCTGGTTCTCTTCCCGGTGTTCGGGGTAATCGCCGCGGGCCAGATCGCGCCCAACTATGCGCAGGACACCATCTGGCTGTTCTTCGGCGGCTTCACCATTGCGCACGCGATGGAGCTGTGGGGTCTGCACCGGCGCTTCTCGCTGTGGACGTTGAAGATCTGCGGCACCAATCCGAAGATGCTGCTGCTCGGCTTCCTGTTCTCCACAGCCTTCCTCTCGGCGTGGATGTCCAACACCGCCTGCGCCGCCCTGATGATGCCGATCGGCCTCGCCATGGTGAAGATGGTGCAGGAGGGCGAAGGCCGCTCCGAGATCGAGAAGAAAGCGGCGCTCAACTTCGGCATCTGCGTGATGCTGGGGATCGCGTTCGCCGCGTCGATCGGCGGCATGGCCACCCTGATCGGCACGCCGCCCAACTCGATCATGGCGGGCCAGGTGGTGAAGATGACCGGCCGCGCCGTGCCGTTCGCCAACTTCGCCATGGTCGGTGCGCCGATTTCCGTGCTGCTGCTCGCCGTCTGCTGGTGGCTGCTGCCGATGTTCTTCCCGGTGAAGGCGCTCGACCTTTCCTCCGCCGGTTCGATCGTCGACGAGGAACTGGAGAAGCTCGGCCCGATGAGCAAGGGCGAGACGCTCACCTTCGCGCTGTTCGTGTTCACCGCGCTGTTCTGGATCCTGCGTCCGCAGATCATGGGGATGTTCGGCACGGTGATGATCGCCGGCAAGCCGGTGAAGATGACCGCCATGGTCAGCGACGCCACCGTCGGCATGATCGCGGCGGCGCTCGCCTTCCTCATCCCGGTGGACTTCAAGAAGGGCAAGATG
>JBFWJB010000225.1:0-5139 GCA_050253435.1 Rhodospirillaceae bacterium | reverse complement strand
CGCCCACATGGACCCGGAGGGTGAAGAGCTGGCGCTCGCCGCCGACATCGCCGCCGCCGCCAACATTCCCAAGCCCTACCTCGCGAAAATTCTCGCCAAGCTGCAGGCCGCGGGCATCGTCGAGGGCAAGCGCGGCCAGAACGGCGGCTTGCGCCTGCTGCGCAAGGCGCACGAAATCTCGGTGTTCGACCTGGCGGACGCCATCGACGGTCCGGGCTGGCGCTGCCGCTGCCTGCTCGGCCTGCCCGGCTGTTCCGACGACCACCCCTGCCCGGTGCACGGATTCTGGGGGCAGGCCCGTGAAGAGATCGAGAAAACCCTGCGCGCCATGACTCTCGACAAGGTGCGCGCCTTCACCGATGCGGGGTGGAAAATGCGCACCGCCGCCGACTAGGCCCGCCCCGGCCTTTTCCGTTTCTCTCTGACGAACCACGCGCCCGCGCGGCGCGAACGCTCCCTCTTTGCCTGAAGCCAAGCCGAAAAGGATGACCGCCATGTTCTGTTATCAATGCGAACAGACCCGCAAGGGAATCGCCTGTACCGAAAAGGGCGTCTGCGCCAAGACCCCCGAAATCGCCGCCCTGCAGGACTTGCTGCTCTATGCCGCGCGCGGCCTCGCCCATGCGGCGCGGGCGAAGAACGCTATTTCCGCGGCGAAGGCGGCGGGCGAGGCGCTGTTCCTCACCGTCACCAACGTCAACTTCGATGCGGAGGACATCGCGCGGCGCATCCGCGCCGTCGCCGCGCTGCGCGACTCCCTGCTCGCGGACAAGAACGGCGCACCTGCCGCCGCCCTCTTCGTCCCCGCCGCCGATACCGCCGGACTGGCCGCCCAGGGCGCGGAGATCGGCATTGCGGCGCGGCAGTCGCGCTTCGGCGTGGACCGCGCCGGGCTGCAGGAGCTGCTCACCTACGGCCTCAAGGGCGTCGCCGCCTATGCCCACCACGCGCGGGAACTCGGCCGCTCGGATGCGGAGGTGGACGCCTTCATCCTGGAAGGCCTGGACGCGCTCAACGACCCCGCCCCCACCGTGGACGGCCTGTTCGCCCTCGCCATGCGCTGCGGCGAGGTTTCGGTGAAGGTGCTGGCCCTGCTGGATGGCGCCAACACCGGCGCCTTCGGCCATCCGGCGCCCACCCCGGTGCGGATGGGCGCGGTGAAGGGCAAGGCGATCCTGGTTTCCGGCCACGACCTCCTCGACCTCGAGGCGCTGCTGGAGCAGACCGCGGGCACCGGCGTCAACGTCTACACCCACGGCGAGATGTTGCCCGCCCACGGCTACCCCGGCCTCAAGAAATACCCGCACCTCGTCGGCCACTACGGCGGCGCCTGGATGCTGCAGCGCGAGGAGTTCGCCGCCTTCCCCGGCGCCATCGTGATGACCACCAACTGCCTGATGGAGCCGCAGCCCGCCTACCGCGACCGCCTATTCACCCGCAGCCTGGTGAGCTGGCCGGGCATCGCGCACCTGCCGGAACGCGATTTCTCCGCCGCCATCGCGGCGGCGCAGGCGGCCCCCGGCTTCCCCGCCGACGATCCCGCGCCGCGCACCCACATCGCCGGGTTCGGCCACAACGCGGTGCTCGGCGTCGCCGACACCGTGATCGAGGCGGTGAGCCGCGGCGAGATCAAGCGCTTCCTGCTGGTGGGCGGCTGCGACGGCGCGATGGCCGGACGCAACTATTTCACCGAAATCGCCGAACAGGCCCCCAAGGACTGGGTGATCCTCACCCTCGGCTGCGGCAAGTTCCGCGTCACCGGGCTCGACCTCGGCAGCGTCGCCGGGCTGCCGCGCCTGCTCGACATGGGGCAGTGCAACGACAGCTTCTCCGCGGTCAAGGTGGCGCTGGCGCTCGCCGAGGCGTTCGGCACCGACGTCAACGGCCTGCCGCTGTCGCTGGTGATCTCGTGGTACGAGCAGAAGGCGGTGTGCGTGCTTCTGGCGCTGCTGTTCCTTGGGGTGAAGGGCATCCGCCTGGGGCCGCGCCTGCCCGCCTTCATCACGCCGGCGGTGCTGAAGGTGCTGGTCGAACGCTTCGACATCAAGCCGATCGGCGCCTCCGCCGCCGACGATCTGCGCGCCATACAGGCGCTTGGCGCATAAGAAAAAAATGCGGCCCCGGCGGAAGAAATAGCCCTTCCGCCGGGCGAAAGGGTTGATTCGTCACCATATCCATGGGTACCCTGAACGGGCAAATACTGCGCGAAGGAGAACACCGCAACCCGCAAGGAGCGCCCATTGCCCCCGAGGAAAAAAGACGAGTCCTGGCTCACCGAGCAAAGCAGAATCACTCTGGCCCGGCTTATGCCGCGCCTGGAGACCCGCTTTGCCGATGGCATCGACGCCGCCGCCTGGCGCGCCTACACGGACCGCCTGAAGAGATATTTTCCAAGACTGTTCAGCGCTCTCCTGACTCTTTACGGCTCTCGCTACGATTTCTTCTATCATCTGGAACAGATTCTCATCACCGCCACCGAGGCCTGGGCGGCCCGGCCCGACGCGCTCAAGGCGCAGGACGCCAGCCGCGCCGCCGACCCGCAATGGTTCCAGAGCCAGCGCATGGTCGGCGCGATGTGCTACATCGACCTCTTCGCCGGAGACATCGCCGGGCTGCGCGCCCGCATCCCGTACCTCTCGGAAATGGGGGTCACCTTCCTCCACCTGATGCCGCCCTTCCGCTCGCCCGACGGCGACGACGACGGCGGCTACGCGATCTCCAGCTACCGCGACATCGACCCCAAGCTCGGCGACATGGAGGAAATGGCGGAGCTCGCCACCGAGTTGCGCCACTACGGCATCAGCCTGGTGCTCGACTTCGTGTTCAACCACACCTCCGACGAGCACGACTGGGCGAAGAAGGCGCTGGCCGGAGACGAGGAATACCAGGGTTTCTACCGCATGTTCCCCGACCGCACCGAACCGGACGTGTTCGAGAAGCACCTGCGCGCGGTGTTCCCCGACGAGCACCCCGGCGCGTTCACCTACCGCAACCGCATCGGCAAATGGGTGTGGACCACCTTCCACAACTACCAGTGGGACCTCAACTACGAGAACCCGGCGGTGTTCAACGCCATGGGCTGCGAGATGCTGGCGCTCGCCAACGTCGGCGTGGAGGTGCTGCGCCTCGACGCCGTCGCCTTCGTGTGGAAGCGCGAGGGCACGCCGTGCGAAAATCTGCCCGAGGCGCACGTGGTGGTGCAGGCGTTCAACGCCCTGGTGCAGATCGCCGCGCCCGCGATGCTCTTCCTCTCCGAGGCGATCGTCCACCCCGACGAGGTGATCAAGTACATCCACCGCGAGGAGTGCCAGCTCTCCTACAATCCGCAGCTCATGGCGCTGTTGTGGAACACGCTCGCCACCCGCGACGTGGCGCTGCTGCAAAGCGCCATGGAGAAGCGCTTCGCCCTGCCGGCGGACTGCGCCTGGGTGAACTACGTGCGCTGCCACGACGACATCGGCTGGGTGTTCTCCGACGACGACGCGCGCGACCTTTCGATCAACGCCTTCGACCACCGCCGCTTCCTCAACGAGTTCTACACCGGGCGCTTCAAGGACAGCTTCGCCCGCGGCCTGCCGTTCCAGGACAATCCGGACACCGGCGACATGCGCATCTCCGGCACCACCGCCTCGCTCGCCGGGCTGGAAGCGGCGCTGGCCGAAGGCGACGAGGAGAAAATCGCCCTCGCCGTGGACCGCGTCCTGCTGCTTTACGGCGTCATCCTCACCATCGGCGGCATTCCCCTGCTCTATCTCGGCGACGAGCTGGGCGTGACCAACGACTACGGCTATGAGAAGGACCCGGCGCTGGTGGGCGATTCCCGCTGGGCGCACCGCCCGAAGACCGACTGGGAGCGCGCCGAGCGCCGCCACGACCGCGCCACCATCGAGGGGCGGATTTTCCTCGGGCTGCTGCGTCTCTTCCAGATCCGCCAGCAGAACCTCGCCTTCACCCGCGCCGACACCGAAATCGTCAACACCGGCAACGCCCACGTGTTCGGCTATTTCCGCCGCCACGAGAACCAGAGCATGCTGGTGCTCGCCAACTTCACCGAGAAGGAACAGGTGATCTCGGCGCGGCGGCTGCGCACCCTCGGGCTGCGCAAGACGGTCACCGACATCCTCGCCGGTAAAATCATCGTCGCCACCGAGCAGATGCAGCTCGCGCCCTATCAATTGGCGGTGCTTCTCGCCGCCACCTGAACCCGGAGGCAAACCCAGATGGCACAGGGCCTGTACGTCCTGCACTTGAGCCTGCACGGTCTGATCCGCGGCCGCGACCTGGAACTCGGCCGCGACGCCGACACCGGCGGGCAAACCCTCTACGTGGTGGAGCTTGCCCGCGCGCTCGGCAAGCACCCCAAGGTGGAGCGCGTCGACCTGCTCACCCGCTGGATCGACGACCCCGCAGTCGACGCCGACTATGCCAGGGAAATCGAGCCGGTGGCGCCTGGGGTGCGCATCGTGCGCATCCCGGCGGGGCCGCCGGATTACATCCGCAAGGAACTGCTGTGGGACCACCTGGACGGCATGGCCGACACCGCCGCCGAGTTCCTGCGCCAGCAGGACCGCCTGCCCGACATCATCCACAGCCATTACGCCGACGCGGGCTATGTGGGGGTGCGCCTGGCCCGCCTGTTCGGCCGCCCGCTGGTGCACACCGGCCATTCGCTCGGCCGGGTGAAGCGCCTGCGCCTGCTCGCCGCGGGCATGGACGGCGAGGACATCGAAACGCGCTATGCGATGCGGCGGCGCATCGAGGCGGAGGAGGAAACCCTCTCCACCGCCGATCTGGTGATCGCCAGCACCCACAACGAGGTGACCGAGCAGTACGAACTCTACGACTGCTACCACCCCGGCGGCATGGCGGTAATTCCGCCCGGCGTCAACCTGACGCGATTCCACCCGCCCGAGGGCGACGAGACGAAAACCCCGCTCGCCGCGGAGATCGGGCGCTTCCTGCGCCACCCGCGGAGGCCCATGGTGCTCGCCATCGCCCGGCCCGACGAGCGCAAGAACCTGCCCGCCCTGGTCGAAGCCTTCGGCAACGAGCCGAAGCTGCGGGCGCGCGCCAACCTGGTGATCGTGCCCGGCACCCGCGACGACATCGGCGACATGGACGAGGGCTCCCGCGAGGTGC
>JBFWJB010000224.1:0-5140 GCA_050253435.1 Rhodospirillaceae bacterium | reverse complement strand
CGCACGAACGCATCGTCCTCGAACGCATCAAGGCGGAGATCGCGGCCAACGGCGTGAAGCGCCAGGTGCTGCTGCTGCCCGAGGTGGTGGAGATGACCGCGGCGGAGGCGGAGCGCGTCGCCGCGCGCGGCGCGGAGCTGGCGGAGCTCGGCCTGGTGGTCGAGCCCTTCGGCGAGACCGCCCTGGTGGTGCGCGAAATCCCCGCGGCGCTGGGAGCGGCGGACGTGCGGGCGCTCGTCCACGACCTTGCCGACGGCCTCACCGAATGGGACGACGCCACCGCGCTCACCGACCGCCTCGACCGTGTGCTCGCCACCATCGCCTGCCACGGCTCGGTGCGGGCGGGTCGCCGCCTCTCGGTGGAGGAGATGAACGCGCTCCTGCGCCAGATGGAGGTCACGCCGCGCGCCGGGCAGTGCAACCATGGCCGCCCGACCTGGGTGGAGATGAAACTCACCGACATCGAGCGCCTGTTCGGACGCTGAGGCGGATTACTCCGCCCCGGCCTCCGCGCCCGCCGCTTCTGCGGCGGCGGCGGCGCGGGCCTTGCGCCGCGCCTCCAGCTTCGGCTTTTCGATGTTCGGCAGAAACACCGTGAGCAGGCCGATGGCGGGCAGGAGCGAGCACAGGTAATAGACGAAGCGGATGCCGTGGACATCCGCCACCTGGCCGAGAATCGCCGCGCCCAGGCCGCCCATGCCGAAGGAGAAGCCGAAGAACAGCCCGGCGATGGTGCCCACCTTGCCGGGCACCAACTCCTGCCCGTAGACGATGATCGCGGGAAACGCCGAGGAAAGGATGAGGCCGATCGCCACCGAGAGGATCGGCGTCCAGAACAGGTTGGCGTAGGGCAGCATCAGGGTGAACGGCAGCACGCCGAGGATCGAGACCCAGATCACCATCTTGCGGCCGAAGCGGTCGCCCACCGGCCCGCCGATCAGGGTGCCCGCCGCCACCGCGCCGAGGAAGACGAAGAGATATATCTGCGAGGCGCGCACCGAAACGTGGAACGTTTCCATCAGGTAGAAGGTGTAGTAGCTGGTCAGGCTGGCCATGTAGAAGTTCTTGGAGAACACCAGCATCGCCAGCAGGCCGAGGGTGATCAGCACCTTGCGCTTCGGCAGCACCAGGCTTTCCACCGCCGAGGCGGGCTTCTTCGCCGCATTGGCGCGCGCCACCTGGTACCAGTTGCCCACCCGCCACAGCACCGTCGCGGCGATCAGCGCGGCAGCGCAGAACCACGCCACCGACCCCTGGCCGTTGGGCACCACGATCAACGCGGCCAAGAGCGGCCCGAGCGCGGTGCCGGAATAGCCGCCCAACTGGAACACCGACTGCGCCAGGCCGAAGCGCCCGCCCGACGCCATACGGGCGACGCGCGACGACTCGGGGTGGAAGACCGAGGAGCCGATGCCCACCACCGCCGCCCCGGCGAGCAGCAGGCCATAGCTCGACGCGGTGGCGAGCAGCAGCAGCCCGATGAAGGTGGAGCCCATGCCCAGCACCAGGGAGAACGGCTGCGGCTTGCGGTCGGTGTAGAAGCCCACCCACGGCTGCAGCAGCGACGCGGTGAGCTGGAAGGTGAGGGTCAAAAGGCCGATCTGGCCGAAATCGAGACCGTAGTCCGCCTTCAGCATCGGGTAGATCGCGGCCAGCAACGACTGCATCATGTCGTTGAGCATATGACAGAAGCTCAAGGCCAGAAGCACCGCAACGGCGGTGCCTCCGGCGGCGGCGGGCTGGCGCACGGCTGCCTCCGGAAAAAAGGGTACGGGCGGATCGTATGCAACACTGCTGTCACATCGCGGCCCGCCTGTCCACGGGAAAGCGCAGCTCGCACCGCCGTGCGCCGTGCGCATGGTAAAAATGCAACGAACGGTTTGCATACCGGCGCAAGAAAGCGCATATCCATCAACAATAAGGGAATGAGGGGGAACCAACGCCGTATTCGGGCTTTCCGGTGCGAAGGAGGCCGTTATGTTGCTCGAGTTGTTCCTGCGTCGTTTGATCCGATTGGGCGATCTCACGGTGACCCGGCCCGACGGTTCGTCCTTCCACATCACGGGCCGCCCCATCGCCACCCTGCCCGCCGCCGAGCGCCCGCTTCCGGTGCATCTGCGCTTTTCCGACCCGCGGGTCGTCCGCCGCCTGCCCTGGCACCCGGCGCTCGCCTTCGGCGAGGGATTCATGGACGGCACCATCACCCTCGAGGCCGGCACGCTGCGCGACCTCGTCACCCTGTTCCTGGTCAACATCGAACAGTTGCAGGACTCGCCGCGCCTGCGCCTGCACCACGTCCTCGGGCGGCTGGTCCGCCGGGCGCACCAGAACAACCCGGTGCGCCGCTCCAAGGCCAACGTCGCCCATCACTACGACCTGCCGCCGGAACTCTACGACGCCTTCCTCGACGCCGACCGGCAATATTCCTGCGCCTACTTCCCCACCGGCAACGAAACCCTGGAACAGGCCCAGGCGGCGAAGAAGCGCCACATCGCTGCGAAGCTTCTGCTGCAGCCGGGGCAGCGCATCCTCGACATCGGCTGCGGCTGGGGCGGCATGGCGCTGACCCTGGCCAAGGACTACGGCGCCACGGTGACCGGCATCACGCTCTCCGAGCACCAGCTCGCCATCGCGCGGCAGCGCGCCGAGGACGCCGGGCTCGCCGACCGCGTGAACTTCGAGCTGATGGACTACCGCAGCCTCGAGGGCCGCTACGACCGCATCGTCTCGGTCGGCATGTTCGAGCACGTCGGCGTGCGCTTCTACCGCACCTTCTTCCGCGCCGTGCGCGAACACCTCGCCGACGACGGCGTGGCGCTTCTGCACACCATCGGCCGCAGCGAGCCGCCGGGCGACACCAACGCCTGGATCCGCAAATACATCTTCCCCGGAGGCTACATTCCCGCGCTCTCCGAGGTGATGGCGGCGGTGGAGCGCGAACGCCTGGTGCTGTGCGATCTCGAAGTGCTGCGCCTGCACTACGCCGAGACCCTCAAGCTGTGGAACGAGCGCTTCCAGCGGCACCGCGCCGAAATCGCCGCGATGCTCGACGAACGCTTCTGCCGGATGTGGGAGTTCTATCTCGTCGGTTCGGAAATGTCGTTCCGCCACGAGAACACGGTGGTCTTCCAGCTGCAGCTTTCCCGCTCCAAGACCGCGGTGCCGGAAACCCGCGACTACATGTGCGCCTTCGAAGCCAGCCACCCGCTGCCGATGGCCTAGGCTCAGATCCGCACGCGCCGCCCGGCGTCGCGGCAGCCGTAGCGCGCAAGAAGGACGCTTTCGGCGTGCAGCGGCGTTGCGGCCCCGTCCGCCAGGAGGATCGCGGTGGATTGCGGCTCGTCGTAGGCGAAGACCGCCTGCGGCTCCGCGCCGCTGCAAATCCCCCGCAGGACGCGCCCGCAGCCGCCGTGCGCCATCACCACCGCCGCTTCCCCGGCGGGGAGATCCCGCAGCCAGGCGCGCAGACGCCGCGCCACCGCGGCGAAGCTTTCGCCGCCGCCGGGAATGGCGAAGTTCCAGCGGTCGGCCGCCTCCGCTTCCTTATCCTCGGGATGGCGCGCGGCGATCTCGCCGCGGGTCAGGCCCTCCCAACGCCCGTAGGCGCGTTCCATCAGCCGCGCGTCGAAGCGCACGTCTTCGTACGGCAGGCCGAGTTCCTCGCAGAAGATCGAGACGGATTGCCGCGTCCGCGGCAGCGGACTGGACCACACCCGGTACGGGCCGAGCCCATCCAGGCGCGGCTGCAGGGACCGGGCGATGGCGCGGATCTGACCGATCCCGGTGAGGGTCAGCGGCGAATCCTGCTGCCCCTGGTAGCGCGCGACGCGGTTCCACTGGGTTTCGCCGTGGCGCAGCAGAACGATCTGCGGAAAGGCGTCGGGCATCGGCGTCACTCCGCGCGGTAGCGCAGGAAGGCGACGGCGGCCTTGCCGTAGATGCGGTGGTCGTCTTCGATAAAACCTTCGGGCCAGGCGGGGCGGTCGGCGGCGGCGGTTTCCACCACCGCGAGCGCGCCCTTGCGCAGCCAGCCCGCCGCGGCGGCGGAGGCGAGCGCGGCGGGGGCGATGCCGAGGGCGTAGGGCGGATCGAGGAAGACCAGCGCGCACGGCACGTCGGCGCGCGGCAGGTGGGTGGCGTCGGCGGCGAGCACCGCGGTTTCCGCCTGCGCCTTCATGCCCTTGATGTTGGCGGCGAGCGCGGCGAGCGCGGCGGGGGCGCGCTCGACGAAGGTGACGTGCGCCGCGCCGCGGGAGAGCGCCTCAAGCCCCAGGGCGCCGGTCCCGGCGCAGAGGTCGAGCACCCGCGCGCCGGTGAGCGAAAAGTCGTGCGGCGGGTAGCGGTGCATCAGGATGTTGAACACCGATTCCCGTGCGCGGTCGGAGGTGGGGCGCACGTCCTCCCCCGCCGGAACGGCGAGGAGGCGGCCGCGGTATCTGCCGCCAACGATCCTCATGGCCTGCGCGGCCCCTTGCCGCGCCTGCCGCGTTCGTCTCCGTCGGGGTCGAAGCGGTGCGGCCGGGGCTTGCGTGGCTTGCGCGCGCCGGGCCGCGCCTCGGCGGCGGGGGTTTCGGCCTTCTTGCCGGGCGGCGGCGGCGCGCCCGCGCGCTCGCGGCGGCGGCGTTCGCGGCCCGCCTCGGCGGCGGAAGGCAGTTGCGCGCGCACCGCGCCGCCCAGGGTCTCGCGCAGCACCTTGGGCGGAATTTCCGCCGCGCCGCCGGGCGGCAGGTCGCCCAGGGTGAAGGGGCCGTAGTGCACCCGGATGAGACGGTTGACGGTGAGGCCGATCGCCTCCATCAGGCGGCGGATTTCACGGTTCTTGCCTTCGGTGAGCGTCACCTCCAGCCAGGCGTTGGCCCCCTGCTGGCGCTCCAGCGTCGCCTGCACCGAACCGTAGCGCACGCCGTCCACGGTAATGCCGGAGGCGAGGCGGTCGAGGTCTTCGGCGCGCGGCGCGCCGTGCACCCGCACGCGGTAGCGCCGCGACCACGCGTTGGCCGGGAGCTCCAGCTTGCGCGCCAGTTCGCCGTCGTTGGTGAGCAGCAGCAGACCCTCGGAATTGAGGTCGAGACGCCCCACCGAGATCACCCGCGGCAGGCCCTCGGGCACGTTGTCGAACACCGTGGGGCGGCCTTCCGGG
>JBFWJB010000223.1:0-5185 GCA_050253435.1 Rhodospirillaceae bacterium | reverse complement strand
CGATGCGGAGCGCGGCCGCGCCTACGAACGCCGCGTCGCCGCCAACCACCGCGACTTCCTCGCCGATGGCGCTGCGGGCCGCAGCCTTGCCCCGCCGGCGCGCATCGCGCGGCGCGAGGCCAGGCCGGTGCGAGTCGCCGACAATTCGGCGGTGGAAAGGCAGCGCGCAGAGGCCCGGGCCGAGGCTGCGGCATGGCGGCAGAAGAAGCTGGAGGAGTACCTTGCCCGCCGCGCCGCCCAGCGCGACGGTTAAGCCGATTTTTTTAACGAAAACCACCCAGCGAGTCTGGAAACCTCCCTTAAAAACGCTGTAGTCTGATCCCCGCACGACGACGATGCACGGGAGACGATCATGAGCGAATGGAGCCTTGTCTACGATCATTACGATCCCAAAGAACAAGGCCTGCGCGAGGCGCTGTGCGCGACCGGCAACGGTTATTTTTGCACCCGCGGCGCCTTTCCTTGGGTGAAGGCTGACGATACGCATTATCCGGCAACCTATGTCGCAGGCGGATACAACCGCCTGAGTTCTAAAATCGGCGACCACGAGATCGAGACCGAGGATCTGGTCAACTTCCCCAACTGGCTGTCGCTCACCTTCCGCATCGACGGCGGCGCGTGGTTCGACCTCGAAGCGGTGGAGATTCTCTCCTTCGAGCAGACGCTCGACATGCGCGAAGGCATGCTCAAGCACGCCATCCGCTTCCGCCACGACAAGAACCGCGAAACCACGCTGACCGCGCGGCGCTTCGTCCACATGGGCTGGCCGCACCACGCGGCGCAGGAGCTCACCCTGGTGGCGCACAACTGGTCCGGCACCGTGGAGTTCCGCTCCGCGCTCGACGGCCATGTGGAGAACAAGGGCGTGCCGCGCTACGGCCACCTCGCCAGCCAGCACCTGGACTACATCAAAAGCGGCGAATTCTCCGGTATCCTCAGCCCGGACAAGATGATCTACCTGATCACCCGCACCTCGCAGTGCCGCCTGCGCATCGGCATGGCGGCGCGCACCCGCATCTTCCGCAACGGCGTGTGGGAAGAGGAGGTGGAGACCACCATCAACTCCGAGCCGGGTTACGTGGAGGCGCTGATGCCGGTGGAGATCCACCGCGGCGAGCCGATCCGCGTGGAGAAGATCTGCACCCTCTACACCTCTCGCGACAAGGCGATCTCCGAGGCGGGCCTCGCCGCCCGCGAGGCGCTGGACCGCTGCCGCGACATCACGCCGCTCTTGCAGACCCACTTCCGCGCCTGGAACAACTATTGGGAACGCTGCGACATCGTGCTGCACCCCTCGCTGCACGAGGAGCAGAGGATTCTCCGCCTGCACATCTTCCACCTGGTGCAGACCGCCTCCAACCACACGCTCGACCTCGACGTCGGCGTGCCGTCGCGCGGCTGGACCGGCGAATCCTACCGCGGACACATCTTCTGGGACGAGGTGTTCATCCTCCCCTTCCTCACCTTCCGCATTCCCATCGTTTCCCGCGCCCTCCTGGAATACCGCTATCTCCGCCTCGGCCGGGCGCGCCTCAACGCGCAGCTCGAAGGCTACCGCGGCGCGATGTTCCCCTGGCAGAGCGGCAGCGACGGCCGCGACGAATCCAAGCCTCAGCACTACAACCCGGCCACCGGGGTGTGGACGCCTGACGACTCGCGGCGGCAGCGCCACGTCAACCTCACCGTGGCGTGGAACGTCTGGCACTATTTCATGGCCTCCGGCGACCGCCGCTGGATGGGCCTGCGCGGCGCGGAAATCATCGTCCTGATCGCGCGCTTCTTCGCCTCGCTCGCCACCTATGACGAGGCGGAGGACCGCTACCACATCGAAGGCGTGCTGGGGCCGGACATGTTCCACCACGGCTTCCCGGAGAGCGCGCCGCACACCGGGGTGAAGGACAACGCCTACACCAACGTGATGGTCGCCTGGCTGATGGACACGGTTCTCACCGTGCTCGACATCATCGACGACATCTACCTGCGCGAGCTGATGGGCAAGCTCGACATCCAGAAGGATGAAATCGAGACCTGGACCGACATGAGCCTGAAAATGGCGGTGCCCTTCCAGGAGGGCGGCGTGATCAGCCAGTTCGAGGGCTTCGACACCCTGAAGGAGCTGGACCTCGACGCCTACCGCGCCAAGCACGGCGACATCTACCGCATCGACCGCATCCTCGAGGCCGAAGGCGACGACGTCAACCGCTACAAGGTATGCCGTCAGGCCGACGTCTTGATGCTCTACTACCTGTTCAGCGAATCCGAACTGTCGGCCCTGCTCTTCCGCCTCGGCTACGACTTCACCGAGGAGCACTACCGCCGCACGCTGGACTACTACATGGCGCGCACCACCCACGGCACCACGTTAAGCCCGCTGGTGCACACCTGGGTGCTGCTGCGCAACAACGACCCGCGCGCCTGGCAGTTGATGCAGACCGCGCTGCGCGCCGACCTCACCGACATCCTCGGCGGCACGACGCGGGAAGGCATCCACCTCGGCATGATGTCGGGCACCGCCGACATGTTCCAGCGTGGCCTCACCGGCGCGCGCATCAGCGACGGCATCCTCAACCTCGACCCGGTGTTCCAGGACAAGATCAAGCAGTTGAAGTGCAAGCTGCGCTTCCACGGCAACTGGCTGTCGATCGACATGAACGAGGAACGCATCTGCGTCAACGCCGATTCCTCCTGGTCGGAACCGGTGACGATCTGCGTGCGCGGCGAATGCCGCAAGCTGGCGCCCGGCTCGACGCTGATCTTCAAATTGTAACACAAGGTTTGCGTTTATTCCGGCGTGAAGCTTTGGTTATACTCCCCCCGCCCCGCGCGCGCCGCGCGGCGGGGGGAGGCGTATCACTCACCTGAATGGGCATCATGGCGCTGGATATCGGCTCGCTTACGCTCTACCGCGAGAAGACCCTGTTCTTCGACGGCGCGCATCCGGGGCCGGACCTTGAGCCGTATGCCAAGCTCGCCATCCGCGCCAACCGCGTCACTTTCGCGCTGCGCGCCGGGGAACAGACCGAACGCATCGTGGTGCGCGGCCACAACATCCCCACCACCCTGCGCCTCTCGGGGATGATTCTCGATTCCTTCAAGGCCGACCCCGCCGCCTTCCAGATGCTCGGCTGGGAACGGCTGTGCGAAAGCGCGCTCTCCGACTACGACCGCTCCTACACGCCGGAAAGCTGGTTCTCCATCTACGCCAACGGCATCAAGCTGTTCTCCTCGCGCGAAAACGCCCAGGCGATCGACGTGGTGGAGGAAGAGGCGAAAGGCGCGGACGTCACCGAAATGCTGCTGAAGCGCCTGGCGCCGAAGCTCGTCGACGTGCGCCAGGTGCGGCTGCGCCACGACAGCCAGGCGGCGATCGTGATGAACGAAAATTCCGACGGCGTGCGCTGCGCGGTGATCGAACGTCGCCGCGGCAAGGACGCGGCGTTCTCCTTCCACGTGCAGAACCCGCCGAAGAAACGCATCCGCATGTCCGCGGTGGCGTTCATGGCCGCCGACCTGTTCGAAATCCAGAACCTCTACGCGCTCGCCGAACGCGTGGCCAAATCTCTCTCCGCGGCGGCGCAGGCCGAGGCTGCCTCCACCGTGTCGCTCGACCGCGTGGAGGCGATGCAGACCCGCAACCTCCAGCTCGGCTCCCTGGTCAAGGCCTTCCACGAAAGCCACGCCGTGCACTACCGCCCCGCCCCGCCCGCCTATCTGCCGATCGCCGCGCGGGGCTAAAAATAAAACTTCGCGGGGGGACCGAGTCCCCCCGCAAAGTTTTTGTTCTAACCCCAGAGGTCGGGCAGCGGCGGGGAAACGCGGCCGCGGGAGTAGGAAAGGCCGAACTCCCGGTCCTTGGCGAGGATCACCGGCCCGTCGAGATCGACGTAGGCGGCTTTCGCCGCGAGCAGGAAGGCGGGCGCCATGGCGAGCGAGGTGCCGACCATGCAGCCGACCATCAGCGCGAGCCCCGCCTCTTCCGCCGCCTTGGCCATGGCGATCGCCTGGGTGAGGCCGCCGGTCTTGTCGAGTTTGACGTTGACCATGTCGTAGAGGGCGGCCAGCCGCGGGATATCCTTCACCGTGTGGGAGGATTCGTCGGCGCAGAGAGGGATCGGAGACTCGATCTCCGCGAGGAGATCGTCCTCCCCCGCGGGCAGCGGCTGCTCCACCATGGCGACGCCGAGATCGGCGAGCGCGGCGAGCGTCGCGGTGAGTTCGGCGGGCGGCAGCGCCTCGTTGGCGTCGACGATGAGGGTAGCGTCCGGCCGCGCCGCGCGCACCGCGCCGACGCGGGCGAGCGCGCCCTCGGAGCCGAGTTTCAGCTTCAAGAGCGGGCGGCCCTCCTTCGCCTTGGCGGAGGCGGCCATCTTTTCCGGCGTATCCAGGCTCAGGGTTTCGGCGGTGACCACGGTCTGCGGGCGGTCAAGACCCGCGATCTCCCACACCGGGCGGGCGCGTTCCTTCGCCTCCAGGTCCCAGAAGGCGCAGTCGAGCGCGTTGCGCGCAGCGCCCGCGGGCATTGCCGCCTGCAGCGCGGCGCGGTCCACCCGGCCGCTGGCAAGCGCCGGGGCCATCGCCTTGATCTCCGCGATCACGCCGTCGACGCTTTCGCCGTAGCGGGCGTAGGGCACGCATTCGCCGCGGCCGCGCCGCCCGCTTTTCGCGTCGGTGATGGTCACCACCACCACTTCGGCGGTGGTGCGGGACCCTCGCGAGATCGCGAAGGTCCCGGCGATCGGCCAGCTCTCGTGCTGAACGTCGAGCACCCACATCGGCCCGGCCCTCAGAGGGCGCTCAAGCGGTCGACCACCGCGCCCACGCCGTCCTTGAGCGGATCGACGCACGGCAGGTCGAAGGTCTTGGCGAGGTCCGCCTTCAGAACCGCCGCCGCATCCGCCTTCATCGCCGAGGTGTTGAGGCAGATGCCGACGAACTGCGCCTTGGGGTTCACCACGCGCGCGCAGGCGAGGTTCATCTCCATGCACGGCTTGATGTTGGGCAGTTTGTGGTCCGGCAGGCCGCGCATGTGGTCGCGCACCGGGTCGTGGCAGAGCACCAGGGCGTCGGGCTGCGCACCGTGCAGGAGGCCGAGGCTGACCCCGGCGTAGGAAGCGTGGAACAGCGAACCCTGGCCTTCGATCACGTCCCAGTGGTCGGTCTCGTTGGCGGGCGCCAGCCACTCCAC
>JBFWJB010000222.1:0-5205 GCA_050253435.1 Rhodospirillaceae bacterium | reverse complement strand
CGCGATCACCCTCTATCTCGCCTGGCTGTTCATCTCGGTGGTCGATTCCCAGGTCGGCTCGCTGCTGCCGCCGCGCTATCGCCCCGGTATCGACATTCCGGGCTTCGGCGTGGTGGTGCTGATCGCTTTCCTCACCCTGGTCGGCGCGCTCACCGCCGGGCTGATCGGGCGGCTGATGCTGCGCTGGTGGGAGAGCATCCTCAGCCGCATGCCGGTGATCAACGGCATCTACGGTGCGCTCAAGCAACTGTTCGAGACGGTGCTGTCGAAGCAGTCCTCGGCGTTCCGCCAATGCGTGCTGGTGGAATATCCGCGCCGCGATATCTGGGCGCTCGGCTTCATCACCGGCGTCACCGAGGGCGAGGTGCAGCGCCTTACCGAGGACGAGGTGCTCAACGTCTTTTTGCCGACCACGCCCAACCCGACCTCTGGCTTCCTGCTGTTCGTGCCGCGCAGCGACCTGGTGATCCTCGAGATGACGGTGGAGGAGGGGATCAAGATGGTGATTTCCGGCGGCATCGTCACGCCGCCCGACCGCGCGAAGAAGGACCCCCACCGGATCAAGGGGCCGGTCAGCCGGAACGCAGCGTCGCCACGACCGAATCCCGCGAAAACAGATACAACAGGCACCTGAGCGCGTCGCCGCGCGCGCCCGCAAGCTCCGGGTCCATCGCCAGGATGCGCTCCGCATCCGCCCGCGCGACGGCCAGAAGGTCGGCATGCGCCGCGAGGTCGGCAAGCTTGAATTCCGGCAGGCCGCTCTGCCGCGTGCCGAGCAGTTCGCCCGCGCCGCGCAGGCGCAAATCCGCCTCGGCGATGGCGAATCCGTCGTCGGTGGCGCGCAGGGTGGTCAGGCGCTCCTGCGCGGTTTCGGTGAGGTTGCCGTAGAGCAGCAGGCAGCTCGAGGCGGCGCTGCCGCGGCCGACCCTGCCGCGCAGCTGGTGCAATTGCGCCAGGCCGAAGCGTTCCGCATGCTCGACGACGATGATGCTGGCGTTGGCCACGTCCACGCCGACCTCGATCACCGTGGTGGCGACGAGCACGCGGGTCTTGCCGGAGAGGAAGTCCTGCATCGCGGCGTCGCGTTCCGGCCCTTTCATCCGCCCGTGCGCCAGGCCCACCGCATCCTTGCCGAGCACCTCGGAAAGCGCGGCGGCGCGCTCCTCCACCGAGGTCAGCGGCGTTTCCTCGTTATCCTCCACCAGCGGGCACACCCAATAGACCTGCCGTCCCGCGGCGACGGCGCGGCGCACCCCATCCACCACCTCGGCAAGGCGGGAAAGCGCCACCAGCCGGGTGTCGATGGGCAGGCGGCCGGGCGGGCGTTCGGCGATGCGCGAGGAGTCCATGTCGCCGTAGGCGGCGAGCATCAGGGTGCGCGGGATCGGCGTCGCGGTCATCACCAGAAGGTCGGTGTCGCGCCCCTTGTCGGAGAGCATCAGCCTCTGCCGCACGCCGAAGCGGTGCTGTTCGTCGATCACCGCCAGCCCCAACCGGGAAAACGCCACATCGTCCTGGAACAGCGCATGGGTGCCCACCGCAATCTGCGCGCCGCCCTCGGCCAGCGCCTTGAGCGCGGCGGCGCGCTCCGACCCTTTGTCGCGGCCGGTGAGCAGCACCGCGGACATCCCGGCGGCCTCCGCCAGCGGCGCGATGACCGCGAAGTGCTGCCGCGCCAGGAGGTCGGTGGGGGCCATGAACGCGGCCTGCGCGCCGGATTCCACGGCGCGCGCCATCGCCAGCAGCGCAACGACGGTCTTGCCGCTGCCGACGTCGCCCTGCAGCAGGCGCAGCATGCGCGTCGGTTCCGCCATGTCGGCGTGGATTTCCGCAAGCGCGCCTTCCTGCGCCGCGGTGAGGGTGAAGGGCAGGGCGGCCCGGATGCGCGCCGCGATCTCCCCGCTGCCGGGCAGCGCCAGGCCGGGGCGGGCGCGCGCCTTGGCCCGCACCACGGAGAGCGCCAGTTGCGCGGCGAGCAGTTCGTCGAAGGCGAGGCGGCGGCGCGCCGGGTGCTGCGGCGACAGCGCCTCCGGCGCGGCGCAGGCGTGCGCTTCCGCCAGCGCCGCGCCCCAGGCGGGCCAGCCCTCGCGGCGCAGGAGGTGCGGGTCGTTCCACTCCGGCAGTTCCGGCAGGCGGGAAAGCGCGGCGCGCGCCGCCTTGCCGAGAACCTTCTGGGTCAGGCCGCCGGTGAGGCCGTAGACCGCCTCCACCGCGGGAATCTCGTCGGCCTTGTCCAGCGGCGCGATGTAGTCCGGGTGGCTGATCTGCGGCGCGCCGCGGAACCACTCGACGCGGCCGCTGACCAGCCGCGTCGCGCCTTCGGGCAGGACGTTCCGCAGGTAGTCCTCCCGCGCATGGAAGAACACCAGGGAAATCTCGCCGCTCGCGTCGGCGCAGACCACGCGGTAGGGGCTGCGGCTCTTCGGCGGCGCGGCCTCGTGACGCAGCACCCGCACCGTCAGCGTCGCGGTCAGGCCGTCGGTGGTGTCCATCACCGCCGGACGCGCGGTGCGGTCGATGCAGCCCTGCGGCAGATGCCACAGCAGGTCCACCACCTTGTCGCCGTCCGCGGCGCGGGCGATCAGGGGCGCCATGCGCGGCCCCACGCCGGGCAGCGAGGTCAAGGGCGCGAACAGCGGATAAAGAATCGGCGGGCGCATGCGGATGACCGAGGATGACAAAAAAATCCAATCCCTATATATCCTATCCTCGGTCCCGACGACAGGCGGGGCGTTCCCGAAAACCGAAGGGCCCAAGCCGATGACTCCTAGCGATCCCGTGGAAATCCGCCGTAAGCGCCTGATGTTCCGGTCCGCCTATCGCGGCATGAAGGAACTCGATCTGGTGATCGGCGCCTTTGCGGAGGCAAAACTCGCCGGGTTCGGCGCGGAGGAATTGCGCCAGTACGAGGCGATTCTCGACGTGCCGGACAGCGACCTCCTCGACTGGTTGTGCGGCAAGTCCGAGGTCCCGACCGCGATGGACACTGCGGTCATGCGTGAACTCATGGAATTCGATTACGTTAAGACGCTGCGTTGACCTTATTTCTTAAAGACCTTCCGCCCCGCGGGCGCCGTACCCTCACCGGCGTCGCGGCGGGCTTCGACGCATGCCTGCTCGGGCAGTTGAGCCGCGAGGCCACGGGCGGGGTGCTCTACGTCGCCGCGGACGACGTGCACCTGGCGCGCCTGGCGGAAGCGGTGGCGTTTTTCGCCCCGGATATCGAGATCCTCGAATTTCCCGCCTGGGACACCGTGCCCTACGACCGCGCCTCGCCGCATGCGGAGCTGGTCGGGCGGCGGCTCGCCACGCTGTCGCGCCTCGCCGACGACCCGGTGCGCCGGGGCCGCCTGATTCTCGCCACGGCGCGCGCCGCGGTGCAGCGGGTGCCCGCGCGCGAGCAGATGGCCGGCGTGCGCCTCGATCTTGCGGCAGGCGGGCTTCTCGACCCCGCGGCGCTGGTCTCCTTCCTCGACCGCAACGGCTACGGCCGCGCCGATCAGGTGATGGAGCCGGGCGAATATGCGGTGCGCGGCGGCATCGTCGACATCTTCCCCTCCGGCGCGGCGGAGCCGGTGCGCCTCGACTTCTTCGGCGACACCCTGGAAACCCTGCGCCCGTTCGACCCGGTGACGCAGCGCACCAGCGGCGCGCTCTCATCCCTGGCGCTGCGCCCGGTGAGCGAAATCCGCCTCGACGCGGCGGCGATCGCCGCCTTCCGCAGCGGCTACCGCGAGCTGTTCGGCGCGGTCGCCGACGACCCGCTCTACGAGGCGGTGTCCGCGGGCCGCCGCTTCCCCGGCATGGAGCACTGGCTGCCGCTGTTCTTCGAGGACGGCCTGGATACCCTCTTCGCCTATGCGCCGGAGGCGGTGGTGACCTTCGACGCGGCGCTGCCGGAAAGCCTGGAAGCCGCGTGGGAGCAGATCGACGAATACTACGCGGCGCGCCTCGCCGCGGCGGAAACCGGCTTCAAGGATGGCGGCGCGCCCTACCGCGCGGTGCCGCCGGCGCGCCTCTTCCTCGATGCGGCGGAGTGGGACCGTCTGCTTTCCGCCCGCGCCGCGCTCACCCTCACCGAGCTGGACGCGCCGCCCGAGGGCGGCGGCGAGGCCTTGGCGGCGGATTCCCTGCCGGGCCGCCTGTTCGCCGAGGCGCGGGCGCGGGGTTTCGACGCGGTGTTTCCGGAAATCGCCGCCTACGCCGCGGAACAGCGGGGCGAGGGCAGGCGGGTGATGGTTTCCGCGCTCACCATGGGCTCGCGCGACCGCCTCGCGGCGATGCTGCGCGACCACGCCATCGCGCCGGTGGCCGCGGCCGAAACCTGGGCCGAGGCCGAGGCGGCGGATGCGGACGCCCTGGTCCTCGCCGTGGTGCCGCTGGAGCGCGGCTTCCGCGCGCCGGGGTTCTGCGTGATCTCGGAACAGGACATCCTCGGCGACCGTCTGGCGCAGCCGCGCCGCAAGAAGGCGCGCAAGGCGGAAAACTTCATCGCCGACGCCTCGTCGCTGGCCGACGGCGACCTGGTGGTGCACGCGGAGCACGGCATCGGCCGCTACGAGGGCCTGGAGACGGTGACCGCGGGCGGCGCGCCGCACGACTGCCTGCGCCTGCTCTATGCCGACGGCGACAAGCTGTTCGTGCCGGTGGAGAACATCGACGTGCTCTCCCGCTACGGCTCGGAGGATGCGGGCGCGGCGCTCGACCGCCTCGGCAGCCCTGCGTGGCAGGCGCGCAAGGCGCGCCTCAAGGCGCGCATCCGCGAGATGGCGGAGCAATTGATCCGCACCGCGGCGGCGCGGCAGGTGCGCACCGCCGAAAGTTTCGCCGCGCCGGAAGGACTCTACGACGAATTCTGCGCCCGCTTCCCCTATACCGAGACCGAGGACCAGTTGAAGGCGATCGAGGAGGTGCTGGAGGACCTGGGGACCGGGCGGGCGATGGACCGTCTGGTGTGCGGCGACGTCGGCTTCGGCAAGACCGAGGTGGCGCTGCGCGCCGCCTTCGTCGCCGCCTATGCCGGGGTACAGGTGGCGGTGGTGGTGCCGACGACGCTTCTCGCCCGCCAGCACTACCGCAACTTCCGCGACCGCTTCTCAGGGCTGCCCCTCAAGGTGGAGATGCTTTCCCGCCTGGTGTCGGCCAAGGATTCCACGCGGGTGCGCACAGGCCTCGCCGACGGCACCGTGGACATCGTCGTCGGCA
>JBFWJB010000221.1:0-5220 GCA_050253435.1 Rhodospirillaceae bacterium | reverse complement strand
GGTTTCTACGTCTCTTGGTAGCATGCCTGGAGCGCGCTGGCGCTATGAAAAAGCGGCCAGAGGTTCAATCATAAAACCGCTGGCCGATGGCGTGCTTTCGGACGGTGACGGATGGGCCTTGCCTCTGGCCGGATGCTTTTTTCGTTCGCTGCGGAGGAGGGGGGCTAGGCCATCAGGCGGCCTCCGTTGATGTCGATCACCGTTCCGGTGAGGTAGCTGGACATCTCGCTGGCGAGGAAAACCACGACGCTCGCCTGCTCCGCCGCCGTGGAGAGGCGCCCCAGCGGAATGGAGGTGAGGATGTCCTCCTTCTGGGCTTCGGTCAGCTCGTTCCACAGGTCGATCATCCGCTGCCCGCTCATCACCGTTCCGGGGGCGATGGCGTTGACGTTGATGCCGTGGGGGCTGACCTCTTTCGCCAGGCGGCGGGTCAGCGCGATCACCCCGCCCTTGGCCGCGGCATAGGGAACGCCGGTAACCAGGCTGGCGGTGCGGCCGCCGATCGAGGAGAGGTTGATGATCTTGCCGCGCTTCTTTTCGATCATGTAGGGCACCGCCGCCTGGCAGCACAGGAAGGTGCCCTTGAGGTTGACGTTGAGCACCAGATCCCAGTGCTTTTCCTCCACGTCCTCCAGGTTTTTGGGGGTGAACAGGCTGCCGCCCGCATTGTTCAGGAGGATGTCGATCTTTCCGTAGGCGCCCACGGTCTTCGCCATCGTCTGCTCGATCTGCGCCTTGTCGCAGACGTCCAGCACGAAGGTGGTGAATTTGGCCTTGGCCTCCTCCATCTGCTTCACGGCCCCCGCGAGCGCCGCTTCGGAGATGTCGGTGAGGACGATCGTCGCGCCTTCCTGCGCGAGCGCCTTTGCGAATTCGGTGCCGAGGCCACCGCCCGCGCCGGTGATCAGCGCGACCTGGTCCTGCAACAGCATTATAGTGCCTCCTTGTTTTTCTATTTGATTGTTTTTCTTGTGTATTTTTATTTTATCGGCGTGACCTTCCGGCGGCCCGGCGCGCCTGCGGTTGCGGCGCCCCAGTTGCGGCGCAGGCGCGCGAGCAGCGCGGCGGACATCGCGTCCTGTACGGCGCGTTTGACGTGGCGGGCGCTGTAGAGCGAGCCGGCCTCGTGCAGCAGCGTTTCGAGGATGTTTGCTTTCTGGATCTCCTCCCGCTCGTGCGGGGGGAGGAGGGCGAGCTGCTCGGCGTATTCGTGACGCACGATCGCCCGGTTGGCCTCCGCCGACAGTTTCGAGAAGCGGATGACCGAATCGAAGCGGGAGAAAAGCGGCAGCCCGAGATGACGCGCGGCGTCTTCGGCGCTTTCGTAGTTCGTGGTGCAGACGATGACGGCGGCGCGCACCTCGGTGCGGTAGTTGCGGTCGCAGTAGACCCCCTCGTCGAAGAGTTGGTAGAACGCGCTGTGGAACACCGGGTTCGGCTTATCGAATTCGTCGAAGAGAAGGATGTTGGACTCGCGCTCCATCAGCTCTTTGGCCAGGCAGATTTGCGAGTGGCGTCCGCCGAACAGGTAGCTTGCGAACTCGCCGCTGTGGAACATCGAGAACTGCTTGCGGAAGATCGGCTGCCCCACCAGCTCTCCGATCAGCTTCGCCGTCTCGGTCTTGCCGGAGCCGGTGGGGCCGTAGAAGAGCAGCGTCACCGGCTTGATGCGGTCCGTGCGCGTCAGCGGGAGCAGCGCCGTCAGCAGCGCCTCCCGCGCGTCCGGCTGGCCGAAGATGCGTTGCTCGTACTCGGCGTCCAGCCGGCTCAGGACGGTTTCGTCGACGGTGCGGTAGTCGTATTCCTCGACTTCGAGCTCGACGTCGAGGCTGGCGAACTGGCTCGCGAGGTACGCGGGCGGGTTCTGCAGGTAGAGCGTGTCGATCTCGAATTGCGAGGTGAAGGCGAGGAAGCCCTGGATCGCGTTTTCGCTGATCACCGCGTATTCGTCCGAGAAGGCGACGACGTCGCCTGCGGGAAGCGTCAGCATCTCGGCGCTCGGCGTCTCGGCCGGTTTCCGCGCCTGAATCTTGAAGACGTGCTCCCTTTGCCGCGCATCGCTGCGCAAGGCCAGGGATGTCAGCGACGTCCAGGGCTCCTCCGTCGGCAGCAGTTTCACGAACGCCCGCTTCGGGCCGAAATACAGCACGATCTTTTTCAAAACACCCACCCGGTTATGCGTATGCAACGGTTCTCTGGAGAACCGGGCAGCAAGCGGCATGCCAAAAGAAATCGCGCGGTCTTGCTGCGGGCGGGCGCTGTTCGGCCTTTGTTATGATTTGATATTGAACAACTTATAGAAACTGTGTTTATTATATGATCATTGTGCGGGACTGGGCCTGCGTATCGTTCCTGTGTATGGGGTAGAAGGACGCGGCATGTACAAAATCATCATGCTTATCGGCGGGACGATTTCCCAGCGCGATAAGACCGCCTTTCCGAACGTCACGATCTACGATGCCCTCACCTTCCGCGAGGCCAAGGAGATCGCCCGCACCCTCACCGAGGCGAAGGGCGTGGACGCGATCATCGCCCCCTCCGGCACCGCCGCGGCGATCGACGGCTACGTCACGGTGCCGATCGTCCGTTCCGATCCGTCCCGCTTCGACATTCTGCAGACGCTGCACTACGCCGAGGAGACGACCGGGCTCGAGGGCGGGCGCATCGCGCTTCTCCTCTACAAGTCGCGGAACATCGACCTGCGGGCGATCCAGACCTTCGTGAAGAACGAACTGCACCTCTACACCTATGAAAACGAGGAGGACATCGAGGGGATCGTCGACCGCCTGGACAGGGAGGTCTTTCCCGTCATGGTCGGCGGCCCGACCGCGTTGCGCCTGGCGGAGAAGAAAGGGATTCAGAGCTTCCTTTTGCGCCTCAGCTCGGAATCGCTGCGCCGCTCGATCGACATGGCGACCCGCTTTCTGGAATTCGCGCAGAAGAATCGCGAGCAGAGGAAGCTGCTGGAAACCGCCTTGAACGTCTTCGTCGACGGCGTGCTGATCACCGACGAAAAAGGCCAGGTCATCGAAAGCAACGTCAAGGCCAACGCGATCCTCGATATGTCGCAGGACGACCTGCTGGGGCAGAAGGTCGACGAACTGTTCCACGACCCCACCTGCAAGGACGTCTACAAGGGCGGCATGCAGCAGCTCGACAGGATCATCGACTTCCAGGGGCGGATAAACCTGTTTTCCAGCCGCATGCCGGTGATCGTCGACCGGGCGGTGAAAGGGGCGGTGATTACCCTCCAGGAAGCCACCAAGATCGAAAAGCTGGAGCACGAATACCGGCGCTATCAGGCCCAGGGGTTCATCGCGCGCTACCATTTCCACGATATCGTCGGCGCAAGCAACGCGATGAAATCGACCATCGAGAAGGCCAAGGCCTTTTCCAATGTCGATTCCGTCGTCCTGATCCGCGGCGAGACCGGCACCGGCAAGGAGCTGTTCAGCCAGAGCATCCACAACTACAGCCACCGCAAGAAGGGTCCCTTCGTCGCGGTGAACTGCGCGGCGCTGCCCGCCAACCTTCTGGAAAGCGAGCTGATGGGCTACGAGGAGGGGGCCTTCACCAGCGCGAAGCGCGGCGGCAAGGCGGGGCTGTTCGAGCTTGCGCACATGGGCACCCTTTTCCTCGACGAGGTCACCCACATCCCGATCGAGCTTCAGGCGAGCATCCTGCGCGTCCTGCAGGAGCGCCAGGTGCTGCGCATCGGCGGCAAGCGGATGATCCCGATCAACGTGCGCATCATCGCCGCGACCAACGAGGACCTTCTGGATCTCATCCATGAAGGCCGTTTCCGCATGGATCTCTACTACCGCCTGAACGTGCTGAACCTGTCGATCCCGCCCTTGCGGCAGCGCGGCAGCGATATCACCCGGCTCATCCAGTACTATTTCGACGCCTTCTCCCGTCAGCACGGCCAGCCGCCGCCGCTTTCCGAGGACGCCATGCGGCGCCTGGAAAACTATGCGTGGCCCGGCAACATCCGCGAGCTGATCAACTGCATCGAGCGCTACGTCGTCCTCAGCCGTCAGCTGGCGGAGTCCGACATCGAGCTGATCGACGAATTCCTCCAGGCCGAGCGGCCTTCTTCTCCCGTCGCGATGGACAACCCGGTGGGCGACCTGCAGATCTCGCTGGGGAACCTCGACGAGATGGAGCGGCAAATCCTCAAGGAAGTCCTGAAGCGCTATGACGGCAACAAATTGCAGGCGGCGCTGTCGCTCGGCATCAGCCGCACCACCCTGTGGAAGAAGCTGCGGGATGCGCCCGCCAAGCCGGTGAACTGACCACGCGCCGCAGGGCGGCCCGTCTCCGGCGGGCCGCCGCCGAAACACCCCTTCCTTTCCCGATCTCCCGTTGATGCAACGTGGCGCGCCGCGGCGGCGGCGCATGGCCGCCGTCTGTCGCTGCCCCGGCCCGGACGGCCGCGGGCATGGCGATCCGCGGGCCGTTCACGGAACCGTTTAATAAGTGAACAGATTTTCTGCGGCCTTGCGTTTTGTGAACGCCGGGCAGGGGAAACTGCAGCGAATTCCGTGGAAAAAAGCGCCTGTGAGCACTGGCATGAAAGTTGCTCTATGTCCTCCATATGGGAAAAAGCAAAAAAACGGAGGAGTGGCAATGAGTGCCGGAGAAAAACACAGAACACTTTCTGGTTATGAGCTGAAAAGTCACTATGGACCAAGCGATATCGAGGATTTTGACTATAATCAGAAACTGGGAAAACCCGGCGCATATCCTTTCACCCGTGGCATTCGCGAGAATATGTATCGTGAAAGCCTGTGGGTCATGGGGCAGTACTCCGGTTTTGCTTCCGCGGAGGAGGCGAACGAGCGGTATCGCTATCTGATCGAGCAGGGACAGACCGGTTTTTCCATCGCGCTGGATTTGCCGACGCAGATGGGCATCGATTCCGATGCGCCGTCCGCCGAAGGCGAGGTGGGCAAGGTCGGGGTGGCGGTCAATTCGCTGGCGGACATCGAGACCCTGTTCAAGGGCATCCAGCTGGAGAAGGTGCGCCAGATCCGCACCACCGCCAACGCCAACTCGATCATCATGCTGGGGTTCTACGTGGCGTTCGCGCGCAAGCACGGCATCGACCCCAACAAGATCGGCTTCTTCCTGCAGAACGACTGCCTGAAGGAATACATCTGCCGCGGCACCTACATCTTCCCGCCCGCAGCCGGGCTGAAGCTGTCGGCGGATGTGATC
>JBFWJB010000220.1:0-5223 GCA_050253435.1 Rhodospirillaceae bacterium | reverse complement strand
ACATCGTCCGCGAAACCGTGGACATGAAAACGATCAAGCGCGAGCCCATGCCCAAGGGCCTCGGCAAGTTCATCGGCCTGGGGTCGTGCATCGGCACCCTGGTCGGCATCCTGCCGGGCGAGGGCGCGACCATCGCCGCCTTCATCTCCTACAACATCGCGCGCCAGCACTCGAAGAACCGCAAGCTCTTCGGCAAGGGCAACCCGGAGGGCATCGCCGCCGCGGAAAGCGGCAACAACGGCTGCGTCGGCGGCTCGCTGGTGCCCACCATCACGCTCGGCATTCCCGGCAACAGCGTCGCCGCGGCGCTGCTCGGCGGTCTCCTCATCCACGGGATGATTCCGGGACCGGAGCTCTTCACCAAGCACGGGGTGATCACCTACGGCTTCATCCTCTCGATGTTCCTCGCCAACCTGATCTTCCTCGGCGTCGGCCTCTTCTTCGCGCCCTACTTCGCGCGCATCTCGCTGATCCCCACCTCGCTTCTGATCCCCGGGGTGTGTCTGTTCTCGGCGCTCGGCTCCTACGCCATGGACGGCAACATCTTCGACGTCTACGTGATGCTCGCCTTCGCGGTGGCGGCGCTGGTGCTGGAAAGAGGCGGCTTCTCCCTGGGGGCCTTGATCCTCGGTCTGATCCTCGGGCCGATCGCCGAGACCGGCTTCGCCCAGGGCCTGATCATCGGCCACGGCAGCCTCGGCGTGTTCTTCACCCGCGGGCCGTGCCAGATTCTCTGGGCGGTGATCATTCTGCTGCTGGTGCCGCCGACGCTGCAGTTCTACCGCAACCACGTCAGGCGGCAGCTCCCGGAAGCGGACTGAGCGCACGCCATGCAAAAACGCCCGGCTCCGGCCGGGCGTTTTTTTGCGCTCTCAGCCCTGGCCGCGCATCCGCGCGTTGCGGCGGCGCAGAAGCTCCAGCGCAGTGAGCAGCACGATGGACAAGAGGATGAGGATGGTCGCCACCGCGGTGATGGTGGGGGAGATGTTCTCGCGGATGCCGGAGAACATCTCGCGCGGCAGGGTGCGCTGCCCCGGCCCGGCGACGAACAGCACGATCACCACCTCGTCGAAGGAGGTGGCGAAGGCGAAAAGCGCCCCCGAGGCGACGCCCGGCGCGATCAGCGGCAGGATCACCTTGAAGAAGGTGGTGGACGGCCCCGCCCCCAGGCTGGCGGAGGCGCGGGCGAGGTTCATGTCGAAGCCCGCGAGCGTCGCGGTGACGGTGACCACGACGAACGGCGCGGCAAGCGCGGTGTGCGCGATGATCAGCCCGGGGAAGGTGGCGGTGATGCCCAAAGGCGCGAAGAAGAAGTAGAACCCCACCGCGGTGATCACCAGGGGCACGATCATCGGGCTCAGCAGCACCCCCATGATCAGCCCCTTGCCGCGGAAGTTGGCGCGCACCAGGCCAAGCGAGGCGATGGTGCCGAGCGCGGTGGCGAGCACCGTGGCGGAAATGCCGACGATCAGGCTGTTGCCCAGGCTGCCGATCCACTGCTCGCTCTGGAAGAACTCGGCATACCAGCGCAGCGAGAAGCCGGGGATCGGATAGGTGAGGAACTGCCCGGAGGAGAACGACAGCGGCACGATGGCGAGAATCGGTGCCAGCAGGAAGAAGAACACCAGCACGCTCGTGCCCCAGAGGACGGCGGTCCAGATGCGTTCGGAAGGCGTGCGGACGGAAGGCGCGGCCATGTGCGGTTATCCCAGTTTGATGCCGCCCGCCCCGACCAGGCGGTTGTAGACGGCATAGAGGATCATCGTGGCGGCGAGCAGCACCGCGCCCAGCGCCGAGGCCAGCCCCCAGTTCACCGAGCTCGATGTGTAGTAGGCGATGAAATAGCTGATCAGCTGGTCGCCCGCGCCGCCCACCAGCGCCGGGGTGATGTAGTAGCCGATCGCCATGATGAACACCAGAATCCCCCCCGCACCGATGCCGGGCAGGGTCTGCGGCACGTAGACGCGCAGAAACGCGGTGGCGGGCGTCGCCCCCAGCGAGCGCGCGGCGCGCACGTAAGTGGGCGGGATCGCCTTCATCACCGAATAGAGCGGCAGAATCATGAACGGCAGCAGGATGTGGGTCATCGCCACGTAGACGCCGACCTGGTTGTAGATCAGGCGCACCGGCTTTTCGATGATGCCGAGCCAGATCAGCGCGTTGTTGACCAGCCCGTGCTCCTGCAGCACCACCACCCAGGCGGCGGTGCGCACCAGCAGCGACGTCCAGAACGGCAGCAGCACCAGAATCATCAACAGGTTGCCGCGGTCGGGCGGCAGCGTGGCGAGCAGATAGGCGACCGGATAGCCGAGCGCGAGGCACATCAGCGTCACCGCGAGGCCGACGACGAAGGTGCGCTTCAGCACGTCGAGGAAGAGCGCTTCCTCCGGCGGCGCGGCGACGATCCTGCCGGTGGCGGTGCGGTTGCGGTCGAGCGCGGCAAGCAGGAAGAACCCAGTCGCCGGGCCGGAGGCGCGATAGACCGCGCCCCAGGTTTCCGGGTCGGCCCAGCGGCCGTTGGCGGCGATCACCGCGTCGGTCCAGCGCTCCGCCGTCTCCGGCAGCTTGCGCGCGGTGGAGAACACCAGGGAACGGCCGTTGCGCAAATCGTAGTTGAGGCGCCGCGCCGCGGTGGAGAGGGTGCGGTCTTTGTGGCTGGTCTTGAGGTCGTGGGCGAGCGCGGCGAACACAGCCTCGTCCGGCACCGCCTTGCGGTCATGCCAGGTGGAGATGACGGAGGTCACCTCGGGCCAGACCGAGGAAAGCTCGGTATCGTGGACCGCGCGCGTCATCATCGAGGCGATCGGCACGACGAAGGAAATCAAGAGGAACCCCAAAAGCGGCGCGATCAGGCCGAACGCCTTCACCTGCCGCATCCGTTCGGCGCGGCGCAGGCGGGCTTTCAGAGGGTCGGTTTCGCTGCTCATTCCGGGGTTCCCTGCGCGGATGGAGGAAAACGGGGCGCGTCGCCGCGCCCCGCCGCAATCACTTGCTCGCCGCCCACTTGTTGAAGCGGTCGTTGAGGCGGTCGATGTTCTCCAGCCAGAAGGCGGAAGAGATGGTGACGACGTTCTTCATGTTGTCCGGCGCGGTCGGCATGTCGGGCAGCCGCTTGGGATCGATGTACTTCGCGGCGTCCTTGGCGGTCGGGCCGTAGGCGATGGCCGGGGTCAGCTTCGCCTGGGTGGCGGGATTGCCGACGAAGTCGAGGAACTTGTAGGCGCTCGCGACATTCGGGCTGCCCTTGAGAATCACCCAGGAATCGATGGTGAACAGCGCGCCGTTCCAGACGATGCCGAAGTTCCGCTTGTCGTTCTGGTTGGCGGCGTCGATACGGCCGTTGTAGACCGAGGTCATCACCACCTCGCCCGAGGCGAGAAGCTGCGGCGGCTGCGCGCCCGCCTTCCAGAAGATCAGGTCCTTCTTGATGGAATCCAGCTTCTTGAAGGCGCGGTCCACGCCCTCGGGGGTGGAGAGCACCTTGTAGACGTCCTTCGGGGCCACGCCGTCGCCGATCAACGCGAATTCCAGGGTGGACTTGGCGCCGCCGCGCAGGCCGCGCTTGCCCGGATACTTTTTGGTGTCGAAGAAGTCCTTCCAACTGGTCGGCGGGGTCTTCAGCTTGTCCTTGTCGTAGGCCATCACGAAGTCGTAGGCGATGGTGCCGACGCCGCACTCGTGC
Source organism: Rhodospirillaceae bacterium (assembly GCA_050253435.1). Classification (GTDB taxonomy): domain Bacteria; phylum Pseudomonadota; class Alphaproteobacteria; order Rhodospirillales; family Rhodospirillaceae; genus Oleispirillum. The sequence goes on along the minus strand of JBFWJB010000220.1, from coordinate 1,541 downwards.
ACCGCATCGGGCAGATAGGCGGCCTTGCCGCCGATCTTCGACCAGTCGAGCGGCACGAACAGGCCTTCCTCGCAGCCCACCGCCAGTTCGTCGGATTCCACTTCCACCACGTCCCAGGTGGCGTTGCCGCCTTCCACCTTGGCGCGCAGCACGCCGATGCCGCCATCCCAGGACTCGTCGGTCATCTTGATGCCGCTGGCCTTCATGAAGGGATCGAAGTAGACGTCCTTCATCACCTTCTGGAACGCGCCGCCCCAGCCCACCACGCTCAAATCGCGGGCCTGGGCGGAGGCGGCGCCGCCGATCACCAGCGCCGCGGCGATCGCGGCTGTCGTCATACGCTTGCTCATGCTGTCGTACTCCCTGCGTTGGCGGGCGTTGCGCCCCCTCTCCCCAACAAACTCAACTCTCGTCTTCCGCCGGCGCGTCCAGCGCCCGGCAGTCCTCCGCGGCAAAGGCCACCGCCACCCGCTCGCCCACCTCGGGGCGCGGCCGGTTGGGCCGGAAGCGCATCTTCACCGTGAATTCCGGGTTGCCCGCTACGGCGAGGCGCAGGCGCGTGTGGTCGCCGTGGTAGATCGTCTCCTTCACCGTGCCCATCAGCCGGTTGACGTGCTGCGGGCCGTAATCCTCCACGTGCACCTTCTCGGGCCGCATCGACAGGCGGGTCGGCTGCCCCGCGGCGGAGACGATGACCGCCCGCGCGGTGACGTGGTGCCCGTCGGCGAGCGCGACGCGGCAGAGACCGTTCTCCAGCATCTCCTCCACCGTGCCCGCGAGCATGTTGTTCTCGCCGATGAAGTCGGCAACGAAGGCGTTCTGCGGCTCTTCGTACAGACCGTGCGGCGCATCCAGCTGCTGGATCACCCCGTCGTTGAACACCGCGATGCGGTCCGACATGGTCAGCGCCTCGGTCTGGTCGTGGGTGACGTAGACCACGGTCACCCCCAGGCTCTGGTGCAGGTGCTTGATCTCGATCTGCATGTGCTCGCGCAGCTGCTTGTCGAGTGCGCCCAGGGGTTCGTCCATCAGCACCAGCTGCGGCTCGAACACCAGGGCGCGGGCCAGTGCGACGCGCTGCTGCTGGCCGCCGGAAAGCTGCCCCGGACGCCGCCGCCACAGGTCCTCCAGCTTCACCATGGAGAGCGCCTCGCGCGCCTTGGCGCTGCGTTCGCCGCGGTCCATGCCGCGCACCATCAGCGGGAAGGCGACGTTCTCCTCGATCGTCATGTGAGGGAACAGGGCGTAGTTCTGAAACACCATGCCGATGCCGCGCTGGTGCGGCGGCACGTTGCGGATGGAGCGCCCGGCCAGCTCGATCTCGCCGTCGGTCGGCACCTCGAAGCCCGCCAGCATCATCAGCGAGGTGGTCTTGCCGGAGCCGGACGGCCCGAGCAGGGTGAGAAACTCGCCGCGGCGGATCTCCAGGTTGAGGTCCTTCACCACCAGGGTCTCGCCGTCATAGGTGTTCCGCACTCCGGCGAAACGGACCAGAACATCGGAGGCTGGCGTGGAAGCTTCGGTCTTGACGAGTCCCTGGG
>JBFWJB010000219.1:0-5233 GCA_050253435.1 Rhodospirillaceae bacterium | reverse complement strand
TCCAAGCCGTCGCGCGAAGAGGTGAAGGCGGCGGAAAGCATCTATGCGCGGTTCCGCAAGGGCGAAGCGCGCGGCATCACGATTTCCGCCGGGCGCGCGGCGAAACCCCTCCCCTTGTGGCGCCGCTACTGGAACAGCGTGCGCGGCCGCCTCGTCGTCATGGTCGCGGCGATGCTGATCTGCACCGCCGTGCTCGGCGGCATGGGGCTGTGGATGGCCCGCCACAACGACGCCGTGATGGACACGGTCTACAAGGACCGCATCGTTCCGGCGGGGCAGCTTGCGGAAATCTCGCGCCTAATGCGCAGCAACCTCGACCTTCTTGCGCAAATGAACGCGGTGCTCGAACGCGCCGCCGATCCCGGCGCGGCGCGCGACCGCATCTCCGGTCTCTCGCAGTCTGCGCGCGACAACGCCGCGGCGATCACCAAAATCTGGGACGAGTACATGGCGAACCGCCTCACCCCCGAGGAAGCGGAACTCGCCAAGACCTTCGCCACCGGCCGCAAGGCCTACGTCGCGCAGGGCCTGATGCCCGGCATCGCCATCGCCGAGAACGGCGACGCGCCCGCCCTGGCGCAGCACCTCGAAAACCAGGTGCGGCCCCTGTTGCGGGAGGCGGAGCGCGGCAACAAGGCCCTGATGGACCTGCAACAGAAGATCGTCTTGGATCTCTACAAAGCCACCCAGGCCACCGCGACCGTCGATACGGCCCTGACCGGAGCCCTGATGCTCGCCAGCATGCTGGTCGCCCTCTTGCTCGGGCGCAGCGTGCTGGTGGCGGTGTCGAAGCCGCTCGCCCGGCTGAGCGGCCACTTCGAAACGATCTCCCGCGCCGAGTTCACGCGGCGCATCGCCGACGAAGCGATCGCCGAATTCAGCCCGACGACGCGCATGCTCCAGGCGATGAAAGGCCAGTTGGGCTACGGCGAGCAGGAAAAGGTGGAGATGGACCGCCGACGCGCCGAGGAATACCGCGCACAACTAAACGGCCTTGCCGACAGCCTCGAAGAACGGGTCAAGTCCATCGTCGCCGGGGTCGGGCACGCCGCCGCCAACCTCGCCGAGAGCGCGCGCACCCTCTCCCGCAACGCCGACGCGACGCGTGAGCAGAGCCAGTCGGTACAGCAGCAGGCGGATGTGGTGCGCCATAACGTCGAGGCGGTGGCCGCCGCCACCGAGGAGCTTTCCGCCGCGGAAGCGGAAATCTCGCATCAGGTGAACAACGCGGCGGAAACCTCCCAGAACGCCGCGAAGCAGGCTGCGGAGACACGGCGCACCGTGACCAACCTCTCGGATGCCGCGGCGCGCATCGGACAGGTGGTGAACGTCATCACCGAGGTGGCGGAACAGACCAACCTGTTGGCCCTCAACGCCACCATCGAGGCGGCGCGCGCGGGCGATGCGGGCAAGGGCTTCGCCGTGGTCGCAAACGAAGTGAAGAACCTCGCCAGCCAGACGGCGCGGGCCACCGAGGATATCACCCGCCAGGTTCAGGGCATCCAGGCGGAGACGGCGCAGGCCGTAAGCGCCATCTCTTCGATTGCGCAGACCATTGCGACGGTGAGCGAGGTTTCCGCCGCGGTCGCCGCCGCGGTGGAAGAGCAGGGCGCAGCGACGCGGGAAATCTCCCGCAGCGTCAACGACGCGGCGGCGGGCACCCAGGCCGCCTCGGACAGCATCAACATCGTCGCCCGGGTCGCCAAGGACACCGAGGCGCAGGCGATGGAGGTGCTCTCCTCCGCCGACGAACTGCGCGACACAGCCGCTCTCCTGGAGCGCGAGGTCTCGGGCTTCCTCGCGGAAATCCGCGTCTGACCGGACCGGGCTGCCGCCTCATTCCGAGAGGCGGTAGCCCACCCCCGGCTCGGTGTGGATGAAGCGCGGCGCGTTGGGGTCGTCGCCGAGCTTCTGCCGCAAATGCCCGATGTGCACCCGCAGATAATGAGTCTGGCCGGCGAAGGCCTCCCCCCACACTGCGCGCAACAGCGCCTCGTGCGTCAGCACCTTGCCGACGTCGCGGGTGAGCAGGCGCAGGAGGTCGAACTCCTTGCGGGTGAGGCGCACCTCGCAGCCGTCCACCGCGACGCGGTGCGCCGCATAGTCCACGGCCAGGCCGCCGCGGTCGTAGCCCGCCTCCGCCGCCGCGGGGGCCTCGCGGCCGCGCAGCAGCACCCGGGCGCGGGCCACCAGCTCGGCGATGCCGAACGGCTTGGTGACGTAGTCGTTGGCCCCGCCGTCCAGGGCCATCACCTTGCCCGCCTCGTCGGCGCGCACCGAAAGCACCAGAATCGGCACCGACGACCACTCGCGCATACGGCGGATCACCTCCTGCCCGTCGATGTCCGGCAGGCCGAGGTCGAGCACCACCAGATCCGGCGTCTCCTCCGCAAGCTTGCGGACCGCATCCTCGCCGCGCGCCGCCTCGATCACCGCATAGCCGTGGGCATAAAGGCTGATGCGCAGGAACTTGCGGATCTGCGCCTCGTCGTCCACCACCAGGATGGTCTGCCGTTCCGCCGCATCCATCATGACTCTCCTTCTGCCCCCTCGTCATCGCCGGGCGGCGGCGGCGCAAGCGGCAGGGTGATCACCATCTCCGTGCCGACCCCCTGCGCCCCCGCCTCGGCGCGGATGGCGCCGCCGTGCGCCCCCACCAGGCCGCGGCAGATGGCGAGCCCCAGCCCGGTGCCCGCCGCCCGCGAATCCCCGGCGCGCACGCGGAAGAACATGTCGAATACCCGCTCGCGGTTTTCCTCCGGAATGCCCGGTCCCTGGTCGGCGACGCGGATGTCCACGACCTCGCCGCGCCGCGCCGCGACCACGCCGATGCGCCCGCCCGGCTGCGAATACTTCGCCGCATTGTCCAGCAGGTTGGCCAGCACCTGCTCCATCAGCACCGGGTCGGCATAGAGCAGCGGCACGTCCGCCGCCACCGCCACCTTGACCTCGAAGGGGGCGAGGATGTCGCGCGCCGCGCCCACCGCGTGGCCGACGATGTCGCGCAAATCCACCCAGTCGCGGCGCAGGCCGAGCCCGCCGTAGGACAGCCGCGTCATGTCCAGGAGGTTCTGGACGAAGCGGTTGAGGCGGACCGCCTCCCCCAGGATGGTGCGCACCAGGTCGGCGCGCTCCTCCGCCGAGATCACGTCGCCGACTTCCGACAGCGTCGTCGCCGAGCCGATCACCGAAACCAAGGGCGTGCGCAGGTCGTGGGAAACCGAGGAGAGCAGCGCGGCGCGCAGGCTCTCAGTCTCCGACAGCAGGCGGGAATCCTCCGCCGCCGCGGCCAGCAGCACCCGCTCGATCGCCACCGCCGCCTGGTCGGCCACGGCGCGCAAAAGCTCCTCCTGCTCGGCGCTGACCCCGGCGCGCTCCGCCGCCAGACCGACCCCGAGAACCCCCACCCGCCCGCGCGCGGTGCAAAGCGGCATGAACAGGCGCGCGGCCTCGCCGCAGACGCGCGCCCCCCGTCCGGCGGGCGCACCCCCCTTCCACGCTGCGGCAGCGGCGGCGCGGTCGGCCTCGGGCAGCTCGTCCTCTCCCTCCTGGCCGGGCGCGGGGCGCAGCACCTCCGCATCGCGCGGCAGCGGCAACAGCACCAGAACCGAGGCGGTGAGCGTCGCCGCCGCATGCTCGCGCACCGCGCCGATCACCTCCGCCAGGGTCGACGCCGCCGCCACCTTGCTGCTGAAGGCATAGAGCTGGGCGGTGCGTTGCGCCGCCTGCCGCGCCGAGATCAGCTGCGTGCGCACGCCCCCCGCAATGTGCCCGGTCAGCGCCGCCACCAGCAGGAAGAAGGCCAGCGTCAGGCTGTCGCCCTCGTGGTCGATGAAGAAGGTGTAATAGGGCGGCGTGAAGAAGAAGTTGTAGATCGCGCCGCCGAGAATCCCCGCATAGATCGCGGGCAGCGCGCCATAGCGCATCGCCACCAGCAGCACTGCGGAGAGAAACACCAGGGAGAGGTTGGGCAGCGGCAGAACCTTCTCCAGGCCATAGGCGATGCCGCCCGCCACCACCACCGCGCCCAGGCCCCAGGCATAGGGCACCAGACGCTGCCGCAGGGGCGTCTCTTCGCGGATCAGAGAGGTTTCGGACTCGCTCATCGCAGGATGTCCCGCAAAACCGCGCTCAGTCGCGCCAGAACGCCATGGTCAGCAGCACGTAGACGGTTGTCAACTCCAGCCGCCCCAGCAGCATCGCGGCGGAGAGCACCCACTTCGCCGCGTCCGGAATGTCGCGGAAGTTCCCCGCCGGGCCGATCAGCGTGCCCAGCCCCGGCCCGGCGTTGGCCATCGCCTGGGCGACGCCGCTGGTGGCGGAGAGGTAATCCATGCCCGAGACCATGCACGCGGTGGCAAGCCCGGCCCAGGTCAAGAGGTACATAAAGAAGAAATTGCGCACCGAGCCGATGGTCTCCACGTCCACCGCATGGCCCTCGTGGCGCACCACCGACACGCGGTGCGGCGACAACGTACGGTGCATCTGCACGATCATGCCGCGGAAGAGAATCTGCCAGCGGAATATCTTGATCGCGCCCGCGGTGGACCCGGCGCAGCCGCCGATGAACATCAACAGCATGAACGCCGCCACCGACCACTCGCCCCAGGATCCGTAGTCCGCGGTGGCGAAGCCGGTGTCGGTGATCACCGAGGTGACGTTGAACGCCGCCTGCCGCAGCGCCTCGGCAAACCCCACATGCCCGGTGTACCAGCGCAGCGCGGCGACGGAGAGGATCGCCACGCCGAGCACCACGAGGAAGGTGGGCACCTGCCGCTCGCGGGTAAGCGCGCGCCGCCAGTTCATCGCCAGGCGGGCATAGAACACCAGCGGCAAGGCCCCCAGCGTCATGAACACGATCAGCACCGCCTCGATCGGCACGGACCGGTAATATCCCACCGAGGCGTCCTTGGTGGAAAAGCCGCCGGTGGCGATCGCCGCCATCGCGTGGTTGACCGCATCGAACAGCGGCATCCCCGCCGCCACCAGCGCCACCGCGCAGGCGAGAATCAGCCCGCAATAGACCAGCGCGGTGATCCCCACCACGTGGAAGGCGCGCGGCACCGGACGCTCCGAAATGTCGGAAGATTCGGAATGGAACAACTGCATGCCGCCGACGCGCAGGAACGGCATCATGATCATCGCCATGGCGATGATCCCCAGGCCGCCGATTCCCTGCAGCATCGACCGCCACAACAGCAGCCCCGGAGGCATGTGGTCCAGCCCGGTCAGC
>JBFWJB010000218.1:0-5246 GCA_050253435.1 Rhodospirillaceae bacterium | reverse complement strand
TGGTGATTTTCCGCGCGAAGTGCAGCAGCAGGGGCGGAATGTCCTCGGGGCGCTCGCGCAGCGGCGGCAGCAGGATGTTGAGCACGTTGATGCGGTAGTAGAGGTCGCTGCGGAAGGTCTGAAGTTCGATCTTGCCCTTCAGGTTCTCGTTGGTCGCGGTGATGATGCGCACGTCCACCGGGATGACGCTGTCGCCGCCGAGGTGGCGCACCGCCTTTTCCTGGATGACGCGAAGCAGCTTGGCCTGCAGCGACGGCGAGAGCTGGTTGATCTCGTCGAGGAAGATCGTGCCTTCGTGCGCCTGTTCGAACAGGCCGATCTTGCCGCCCTTTTTCGCGCCGGTGAAGGCGCCCTCGTCGTAGCCCATGAGCTCGCTTTCGAGCAGCGTTTCGGTGAGGGCGGCGCAGTTGATGGCGACGAAGGGACCGTGCTTGCGCGTGCTGGCGTTGTGGATGCTCTGGGCGAAGATCTCCTTGCCGGTGCCGGTTTCCCCCTCCAGCAGGACCGTGGTGTCGCAGCGGGTGTAGATCTTGGCGCGCTCCACGACTTCCCGCATCACCGGGCTTTCGCAGATGATGCCGTCGAAGCTGTCGTGCGCCACCAGCCCGCGCGCCCGCTGCGAGCGGAACTTGCTTTCCATGCCCTGGATCTTGGCGGCCTCCTGCAGGGTTCCCACGGAGCCGATGATGTTCCCACCCTCCTGGATGGGCTGGCGCGTCGAAAAGAACTTGTTGCGCCGGTAGCTGAAGAGGGTGTCCACCTGCACGGCGTTGTGCTTGTAGACCTCCTCCCACGACGGATCGCCGAGCAGGCGGCAGACGTTGTTGCCGAGAATCTGGTCGGAAGACAGCCCCAGCATCTCCACCGCCTTGCGGTTGCACATGCGGATGGTGCCCTGGGTGTCGGTCTCGATGAGGCCCTCGGGGATGATGTCGATGACCGCCTTGAGGCGCTCCCTTTGGCGGATTTCCTTGTCCATGAGGAAAAGGATTTCCTGGGTCTTTTCGATGGCGTCCTGCAGCGCCTGTTCGCGGTAGACCAGCTGCATGGCGTCGAAGTTGAACGAGGCGGCCATGCCCACCGCGGTCGGCCCGCCGACCACCAGCGCGTAATCGTCGCTCTGCAGCTTGAGGAAGATCTGGCGCATGTCGGTTTTCGTTCGGTATTTGTAAAGATCGATCGGCCGGTTGATGAAATGCCGCAGGCGCTCTTCTTCTATGCGGTTGTCCTCATGCAGGATGAGGGCGATCTTCCGGTTCTGCAGGTCCCGATATTTCTCGATGTATTTTACCGTTTCCAGAATGTCGATGTAGTTCGGATAGGCGATGACGAGCGGCACCGGGATCAGCTGGCGCGTTTCCGCGGCGATGCCCGGGGCGCTGATCACGGCGCTGATCGTGGAGAAGTCCAGCTGGCTGATGATGCCCTGCACGTCGTCCACGCCGACGCTCTGGAACATCCGGATGTTTTCCCGCTCCGCCATTGGGCCGACGTCGATGACGCCCGCCCACATGATCACGATGGAATGGTTTTTCGGCATGCCGCTGGTGCTCCCGCATCCGCGTTTTTCCGGACCGGCGGGGTGCAGGAGGCGAGGGCACCGCGCCTAGGATATGTCCTGAAAATACGCTCTATGCGCCGTAGTGCTCAAATTTAGGATAGTCATACGGGACACCTACCCGAAAAGCCAGGAAAAATTTTGTGGAAAAGCGCCGCTCCTGGAATTGGCCTGGGATTTGCTCATACTATCGCACGTGGTTTCCGCCACGGGCGCCGGACAGACGCCGCGGTCGGACGGGGACACGAGATAAAAAAAGGGAGGCAGGTTTCATGAAACAAGCGTTTAAGAGCCGTTTTCTGACGATCCTGTGCGCTCTTGCGGTTGCCGCGCCCGTGACCCTGGCGGCCGGCAGCGAGGCCGCGGCGGCGGGCGCAAAGACCCGGGCGGCCTTCGGCACCGGCAACAGCGGCGGCGTGTATTACATCATGGGTGCGGGCATGGCCGACCTGATCAACAAGGGCTCCAAGGTCCTCGAGGTCACCGCGCAGAGCACGTCCGGCTCCACCGAGAATCTCAATCTCGTCAACGCCGGAGAGATCGGATTCGGCTTCACCACCTACGACACCGCCTATTTCGCCTACGTCGGCGGGCGCGAATACACCGGCAAGCGGAAGCTGGAAAACCTGCGCCTCCTGATGATGGGCCATGTCGGCAAGCACGCCTCCGTGGTCTGGGCGGATTCCCCGTACAAGACCTACGGCGACCTCAAGGGCAAGACCATCCCGACCTCCCCCGGCGTTGCCGCCTTCCTCTTGGATCAGGCGTCGTTCAAGCCCTGGGGCGTCGATATCGTCAAGGGCAAGGCCCCGATCCTCTCCTACAGCGAGCAGACCACCGCGCTGAAGGACGGCACCACCCCGGTCGGCAACTACAACATGGCGCACCCGGCAAGCGCCGTGCTCGATCTCGCCTCCACCCGCCCGGTCCGCCTGCTCAGCCAGACGGAAGAGACGATGGCCGCCATCATCAAGGAACATCCCTACTGGATCCGCTCGGTCATTCCCGCCGGCACCTACGCCGGCCAGACCGAAGACTCGGTCACCATCGGCTTCCCCTATGCCATCGTGGTGAGCAAGGACATGCCCGATGAGGCGGTGCGCGATTTCATCCGCATCTGTTTCGCCAACGATCTGCGGACGATCCATCCCGCCGGCGCGTACTATTCGCCCGACAATCCCAGCTTTTCTCCCAAGCCCCTGGTCCCCTATCACCCGGCGGCTCTGGCCTACTATAAGGAAATCGGCCTGATCAAGTAGGCCCGTTTCCGAGGCATCCTGTCCGGGCCCGGAGCCCGGACAGGCCGGAGAGAAAACAACAGTCAGCGCGTAAGAAGGCAATGCCGTCCGACGACCGGCAGTCCTATCGTGTGTCTACACGACGGGCCGGGAGCGCCGTTCGTCGCCCGGAAGAGACTGCACCACCGTCGGAAGCCTGAGTCTCGAGGTCTCCAGGAGGACCACATGCAATCGACCGATACCGCACTGAAATGGCTGGTCAAAGGGATGGCGATACTGTTCTCGCTGTTTTCCATCACCATCGTGTTGACCCCGTGCGACGCGCTTTCCGCCAGGAGCACCCATCTGCTCTTCGCCCTGTCGCTGACGTTCCTCAATGCCGGCATTCTCAAGAACGAGACGCGCAGCCGCCTGTCCACGCTCTGGTACGGCGCGCTCGCCGCGCTCGCCGTCGCCTGCTGCCTCTACATCATCATGAACGCCTACGACCTCCAGCAGGAGCGTCTCGGCCTCTTCACCGAGGAAGACCGCATCTTCGGCGGCATCCTCATCCTTCTCGTCATCTTCGCCACCTGGAAGACCTTCGGCGCGGTGATGACGCTGATCGTGCTGTCGTTTCTGGCCTACCTCTTCCTCGGCCAGTACCTGCCCGCCTCGATCGGGCATCCCGGAATTTCCCTCAACCGCATCATCGGCAACCTCGGTCTCTCCACGGAGGGGGTGTTCGGGCCGCCGGTCGGCGCCGCCACCACGGTGATCAGCGCCTTCATCATCTTCGCGGCCTTCCTTGAGGTGTCCGGCGCGGCCAACCTGTTCATGGGGCTTTCCATGGCGGTGTTCGGGCGCTTCACCGGCGGCGCGGCGAAAGTCGCGGTGGTGGCCAGCTCCCTCTTCGGGTCGATCTCCGGCAGCGCCGCCGCCAACGTGGCGGGCACCGGCATGATCACCATTCCGCTGATGAAGAAATCCGGCTTCAGCCCGCGCATGGCGGGCGCGGTGGAGGCCACGGCCTCCAGCGGCGGCCAGATCATGCCGCCGGTGATGGGGGCCGCCGCCTTCATCATGGCCGAGGTGCTGAGCGTTCCCTACACCACGGTGATGCTCGCCGCGGTGGTGCCCGCCGTCGTCTACTACGTGGCGATCTTCTTCGGCGTCGATCTCTACAGCCGCAAGCACGGCATCAAGGGCGTGGCCTACGAGGGGCCGAGCGGACGCCAGGTGCTGCGGGAAAAGGGGCAGATGCTCCTGCCCCTGGTGCTGCTGATCGTGCTCATCACCGCTTTCCGCACCTCGCCGCAGTACGCGGCGCTGTGGGCGACGCTGTCCATCGTGGTGGTCTCCTTCTTCCACAAGGACACCCGGTTCAGCCTCGGGAAAGTGGCGGACAGCCTGTACGCCGGGGCCATGGGCGTGCTCACCATCTCGGTGATCTGCGCGGCCTCCGGCCTGATCATCGGCGTGTTCACCGTCACCGGCGTCGGCCTCAAGCTTTCTTCGGTGATCATCAGCATGGCGGGCGGCAGCCTGATCGTGCTGCTGCTTCTCGCCATGGTCGCCTCGCTGATCCTCGGCATGGGCGTGCCCACCGTCGCCGCGTACCTCATCCTCGCCATCCTGGTGGCCCCGGCGGTGACCGGCTTCGGCGTGCAGCCGATGGCGGCGCATATGTTCGTCTTCTACTTCGGCATCATCTCGGCGATCACCCCGCCGGTGGCGCTCGCCGCCTACGTGGCGGCGGGCATCGCGGGGGACAAGCCGATGCAGCTCGGCTTCGAGGCCTGCATGCTGGCTCTGCCCGCCTTCCTGCTGCCCTACATCTTCGTCTATCAGCCCGGCATCCTGATGGTCGGCACCGTCGGCCAGATCGTGCCCGTCGTCGCCTCGAGCATCTTCGGTTCCTTTCTCTGCGCGGTGGCGGTGCAGGGCTACCTGTTCTGCCCGCTGAAGGCGTGGGAGCGTGTGGTGACGTTCGCCGCCGCCCTGTCCACCCTGGCGCCGGAAATCATCACCGACATCGTGGGCTACGCCGCCGCTGCGGTCATCCTGACCATCCTCTATACGCGGGCGAAAAAGCAAAAGCAGGCCGCCGGGCAGGCGGTGCAGGAGCTGTGCGGGGAACCCTAGGGCCGGGGGGGCTCCGCGAGAGAGTTGGTATGTGCGTTCAATCGGGCTTCGCCGCGCGAAGCATACCAGAGGTGCGTTATGGCAGTTGAAATACGAATGCCGCAAATCAGCATGACGATGATCGACGGTACGGTCGTCAAGTGGTTGAAGAGCGTGGGCGATGCGGTCGCGGAAGGCGAACCCCTGGTGGAAATCCAGACCGACAAGGTGGTGGAGGCCATTTCCGCCGCCGCCGCGGGAACCTTGCTCTCCATCGCCGCTCCGGAAGGGGAGACCGTGACGGTGGGCGAGGTCATCTGCCTGTTCGGGGGTGAGGGTGTGGCCGC
>JBFWJB010000217.1:0-5303 GCA_050253435.1 Rhodospirillaceae bacterium | reverse complement strand
TCCGCGGCGCGCGCGCCGTCGGCGATCGCCTTGTCGATCACCGGGTCGGAAATCTCGGTGACCGAGCCGCAGCACTGACAGATCAGGAACTGCGCAGCGTGCGGATCCTCCGGCGTGACACAGGCCATATAGGCATTGATCGTCGCCAGGCGATGGACGAACCGCTGTTCGATCAGGAAGTCGAGAACCCGATAGACCGAAATCGGCGCCGCGATCTTGCCGTGGTCCCGCAGGCGTTCGAGAATTTCGTAGGCGCCGATCGGCTTTCCGGCGCGGAGGATGATCTCGAAGACGCGGCGGCGCAGCGGCGTGAAGCGTACGCCCGCACCTTGAAAATATTTGTCCGCCGCTTCCAGGGCGGCGTCAGGATCCGACGCATAATCGTGCGTATGATGTGCGAAAACGGACATCACGCAAGTCCTTACGGGTTGTGAAGCGACGGGTAGGGGGTCCTGTGCGGGCCGAGGTGGACCCTCGCGCTTCGTTCGGCCATGGCCCTGACAGACGTATCGACGACGAGTTTTTTTGTTATAGTATCACTTTTGCGCCATTGAAGTGCTATATAGGTTTTTTTGGCGCGTGTTGGCGGGACTGTACCGCGAGGAGATCAACGATGCAACGATGGGACGTGAAAATCCTGGCTCTGGCTGTCGTCGGCTTTGGGCTGTCCGCCGGGACCGCCGCCGCCGCGCCGACGGTGGCGGTGAGCATTGCGCCGCTGGCGGGGATCGCCGCGGCGGTGATGGCGGAGGCAGGGACTCCCACGTTGTTGCTGCCGCCCGGGCAGTCGCCCCACCATGCGGCGCTCAAGCCCTCGCAGGCGCGGGCGCTGGCGCAGACCGACGTGGTGCTGTGGATCGGTCCGGACATGGAAATGGGGTTGGACAAGGCGCTGGACGCGCGGCCCGAGGACTGGGTGAAGGCGCACGTGATGACCGCGATGACCCTGCCCGGCATGACGCTCAAGCCGTTCCGCCACCTCGAAGAAATCGGCCCGGACGAGCATGAACACAAGGATGAGCACGAGCACGGGCGCAAGGACGCCCATGAGGCGGAGGAGCACCACCATCACCACGGCTCGGTCAACCCGCACCTGTGGCTCGACCCTGCCAATGCGGCGGTGATCGCCCAGGCGCTGGCGGAGCGCCTGGCGGCGCTCGATGCGGCGCACGCCGCGCTCTACCGCGCCAATGCGGCGCGCTTTGCCGCCTCTCTGGATGCGCTCAAGGGCGATCTTTCGGCGCGGCTCTCCGGCCTCGGCGGCAGGGGGTTCGTGGTCTTCCACGATGCCTACGCCTACTTCGAGGAGCCCTTTGGCCTCACCGCGGTGGCGGCGCTCACCCTCGATCCGGGGCAGCCGATCGGCGGCAAGCATTTGAGCGAGGTGCGCGACAAGGTGCGCGCCACCGGCGCGGTGTGCGTGTTCGCCGACGAGCAGGCGCCGAAGCAGGCGGTGAGCGGCATGGCCCGCGACCTCGGCCTCAAGGTGGCCACGCTGGACCCGATCGGGACGCGCGTCGCCCCCGGCCCGGACGCCTATCCGGCGCTGCTGCGCAATCTGGCGGAGGCGTACCGCGCCTGTCTCGGCAAGTGAGAAAAATCAGTTCGCCGCGGCGCGCGCGTTGGCGAGAATGCCGCGTACGTCTACGAACAAATCCAAAGACTTGACGTAAAGATCTTCAAGTTCTTTGGGGAGTTCCGGCACGATGTCCGGAGCGTCCTCGTCGCGCGCGCCGATGTTGGCGCACAGCGAGGCCGCCTCTTCCAGCAGGTCGTCGAGGGGCACTTCCCGGTTGTTCACCGCCTTGTTGAGCAGGAGCCAGGACATCGTCTCGGCGAGCAGGGCGGTCAGCCGCGAGGCCTCCCGCGTCGCGGTGAGTTTGGCGATCGGGTCCGAGCCCTCCGGCTGGCCGTGCGCCAGATTGTGCTGCAGGTAGTCGCGGGTCTCGGTCAACAACGCGATGTTGGCATCGAAAATCCGGGAGAACTGCGGCGTTTCAACCCATTCGGCGGTCATCTCGTGCTCCGGTTAAATGGCCGTTGCGGCGTTCGGCTGCCCTGCGTACGACGCCGGTCTTGGGGTTAATGTGGGCCGGGGGGGGCGGAATGACAAGCAAAAGCACCCCACTGCGGCGCGGCTGGAGATTGCGGTTTGCCGCGCGGATTGCTACCACCGAGAGGGAGATGGAACTCCCGGGAGGGACGCGGGCATGACGGATGCGGAAATCACACGGGCGCTGACGGCCTGCCGCGCCGCGCTCGGCCGCGACCCGGCGGAGGCGGAGCGCCTGGCGCTCGCCGCGCTCGACGGCCTGGGGGAAGACCCGGCGCTACGCGCCGTCGCCGCCACGGCGCGGCTCGCCCGCGGCGACGCCCGCGGCGCGCTGGCGGATTTCCGCCTGGCGGAGAAGTGGGGCGGCGGCGACGCCGATTTCTATTACGCCATGGGCGTGGCCTGCCGCGGGGCGGGGCGCGCGGAAGAGGCGGCGGCCTGCTGGCGGCGCGCCCTGGCGCTGATGCCCGGACATGCGGATGCGGCGGTCAACGCCACGCTTTCGGCGCTGCAGGCCGCGGAGTGGGAAGAGGCGCGGCGCGTTGCCGCAGACGCGCTCGCGGCGGGCGCCGCCGATCCGCGCCTGCCGCTGTGGCTGGGGCATGCGCTGGCGAAACTGCACCGCGATGCGGACGCGGCGGCGGCCTACCGCCAGGCGGTGGCGCGCGACCCCGGCAACCCCGAGGCGTGGTTCGCCCTGGCCCTGGCGCTGCGCGACAGCCGCGCCTTCGCCGCGGCGCGGGCGGCGCTGGCGCGGGTGTTGGAACTTGCGCCGGAACACGCGGATGCGGCCTACGAAGCGGCGCAGCTCGACCTCATGGCGGGGCGCTGGCGGGAGGGGTTTTCCCGTTTCGATGCGCGTCTGCGCCGCCGCCTGCCGCTGTTGCCCGCCGAGATGCCCGGTGCGCCCTGGGAAGGTGAGGTCCGCCCCGGCGCGACGCTGCTCCTCCAGGCGGAGCAGGGCTTCGGCGATACCCTGCAGTTTCTGCGCTTCGCCTTCGCCGCGGCGGAGCGCGTCGGGCGGGTGGTGCTGCGGGTGCACCCGCCTTTGCTGCCGCTGCTGTCCGATGCGGCGCTGCCGTGGCGTGCGGTTCCCCTGGATGCGCCGGTGGCGGCGGATGCCCACGCGCCGCTGTTGAGCCTGCCGCGCGCGCTCGGCCTCGATGACATCGCCGATGCTCCGGCGGCCTACCTGACTCCGGCGGCGGAACCCGTGGCGGGCCGCGTCGGCGTGGTCTGGGCGGGCAGCGCGGCGCACTACAACGACGGAAACCGCAGTTGCCCTCTGGCGGAATTCGCGGCGCTGCGGCGGGTTTCCGGTATCGACTTCGTCCATTTCCAGTTCGGCGCCGATGCGGCGGAGGTGCGCCGCCTCTGGCCGGAGCTGGCGGACGGCGCACAGGGCGCCGCCGATTTCCGCGAGACGGCGCAGAGGCTTGCGGCGTGCGCGCTGGCGGTGTGCGTCGATACCGCGGCGGCGCATCTCGCCGGGGCGTTGGGGCGGCCCGCCTGGGTGCTGCTGCCCGCGGTGCCGGACTGGCGCTGGGGCGCGGCGGGGGAGGCGACGCCCTGGTATCCGCGGGCGCGGGTGTGGCGGCAGGCGCAGCCCGGCGGCTGGGCGGAGCTGCTGGAGCGGGTGGCCGCGGGGCTTGCCGCATGGCGGGACAACGCGACGATGGAGTCTTGAAGCGGGCCGGGTTACAGTCGCATCCTTGCTGCGTCGGCAGGAGGGCTCGATGACGAAGACGGTACGCGCGGGAATGGCCTGCGCCGCGGTTTTTTTGCTCAGCGCAGGCGCTACGGCGGCGGCGGAGCTTTCCCTCGGGGAAGACTCCCTGCGCTCGCGCGTGCTCACCGTCTATGCCGACGGCTTCGCCCAGGTGGAGGAAGTGCGCGTCGGCGAGTTGCCGAAAGGGCAGTGCCACCTGCGCATGCTGGACGTCGCCTCCGGCATCGTGCCGGAATCCACCTTCCTCCAGGCGGAAGGGGTGTCGGTGCGCGAGATGTCGGTGCGCGCGCCGATGACTGACCCGCGTTCGCTGCTCACCAGCCGCCTCGGCAAAACGGTGAAGGCGGTGCGGCAGGATCCGCGCACCGGCGAGGACCGCTCCGAGACCGCCACCCTGCTGGCGGTGGAGCCGCACCCGATCCTGCGCATCGGCGACCGCCTGGAGACCGACTATCCCGGCCGCATCGTTCTGCCGATCACTGCCGATACGCCGGTTCCCGGCGCTGCGCGGCTGGATTTCGTGGTGGAAAGCGAGCGCGTCGCCCATCGCAACCTGGTGCTGCAATATCTGCTGCCGGGGCTGCGCTGGCAGGCGGATTATGCGGCGGTCTATGACGAGGGCAAGGGCCGCCTGACCCTGCGCGGCTGGATCGGCGTGACCAACGGCAGCGACGATTTCTTCGAGGGCGTCGGCCTGCGGGTGGTGGCGGGCAACGTGGCGCGGGTGGCCGAGCGTCCGGGCGTTTCCGCCTTCCGCGCCGCCAACAAGACGATCGCCGAGGTGGGGGCGCTGCAACAGCCGCCCGCGGTGGCGGGTTACCGCCTCTATCCGATCGCCAAGAGCGTCTCCATCTCCGCCGGGGAACGCAAGCAGGTGGCCTTCGTCAAGCACCTCAACCTGCCGGTGACGCGCAGCTACCGCGTCGTCGATCCGGTCGGGGTGTTCCGCTCCGCGCCGGGGCAGTGGCCGCAGCGCGGCGCATTTCTTCGCCTCGCCTTCACCAATCCCGCGGGCGGCCTGCCTCTGCCCGCGGGCGTGGCGCGGGTGATGGCGGTGCGCGCCAACGACGCCGACCTCTTCCTCGGCGAGGACCGTATCGACCACGTCGCCGCAGGCGAGCCGGTCTCGGTGCAGCTGGGCCGCGTCGTCGATGTCACCTACGAGGCGCAACGCCTGGAATTCCGCGACATTTCGCGCACCGCCAACGAACAGCGTTTCAGCATCACCCTGCGCAACAGCGGCGATCGCCCCGCCGACGTGGAGGTGACGCAGACCTTCCCCGGCCAGTGGACGATCTTCGGCGAGGAGGACGCCCACTCCCGCAAGGATGCGCAGACGGCCGCCTGGAACGTTACGGTGCCCGCGCAGGGCAGAACGAATATTGCCTTTTCCGTGAGGATTTCGTCCGGCGGATAATGTTTTTGAGTGAAGATAGAAATATTCGACCTATACCTGCCGCCGCGTGTGGGCAAGCCGGTGGACTTGCGGGGAGGGATCGGGTATGCCTTGAGCCAGGGGCT
>JBFWJB010000216.1:0-5316 GCA_050253435.1 Rhodospirillaceae bacterium | reverse complement strand
CGTGCGCGGCACCGCCCTGGTGGAGCGCCGCAAGGAATACATCGAGGCGGCGCGTTGCCTGGCGCTGCCCTACTCGCGCGTCGTCTTCGGCCACCTCATGCCCAACTGCCTGCCGCCCCTGATCGTGGTGGCGACGATGCAGGTGGCGCACGCCATCGCCCTCGAAGCCACGCTCTCCTTCCTCGGCGTCGGCGTGCCGGTGACCGAGCCGTCGCTCGGCATGCTCATCGCCAACGGCTTCGACTTCATGATGAGCGGCCGCTACTGGGTGAGCTTCTTCCCCGGCATCACCCTTCTCGTCACCGTGGTGTCGATCAATCTGGTCGGCGACCACCTGCGCGACATTCTCAACCCGAGGCTCCAGAAATGACAGAGACCAAGGTTTCCGGGGCCGGGCCGACCCTCGTGGTCGAAGGCCTGAAGACGCACTTCTTCACCGAGGCGGGCGTCGTCAAGTCGGTGGACGGCGTCGACCTCACCGTCGACCGCGGCGAGATTCTCGGCTTGGTGGGCGAATCCGGCTCCGGCAAGTCGGTAACCGGCTTCTCCCTCCTCGGCCTGATCGACCCGCCTGGGCGCATCGTCGCCGGTTCCGTCCGCCTGAACGGCGAGGAACTCACCACCGCCAGTCCGCAGCGCCTGCGCGACCTGCGCGGCAACCGCATCGCGATGATCTTCCAGGACCCGATGATGACCCTCAACCCGGTCTTGAAGATCGAGACCCAGATGGTCGAAACCCTGCTCGCGCACGCCAGAATGAGCCGCACCGACGCCCGCGCCAAGGCGCGCGACGCCCTCGGCCGCGTCGGCATCCCCAGTCCGGAGGAACGGCTGGATGCCTATCCGCACCAGTTCTCCGGCGGCATGCGCCAGCGCGTCGCCATCGCCATCGCGCTGCTGCACAGCCCGGACCTGATCATCGCCGACGAGCCGACCACGGCGCTCGACGTCACCATCCAGGCGCAGATCATCTCCGAGGTGCAGACGCTTTGCCGCAACACCGGCACCGCGCTGATCTGGATCACCCACGACCTCGCCATCATCTCCGGCCTCGCCGATCGCGTGGCGGTGATGTACGCGGGCCGCATCGTCGAGACCGGCAGCATCGCCGAGGTGGTGTCCGAGCCCCTTCATCCCTACACCCACGGCCTCATCGGCTCGGTGCCCAGTCGCAACCAGCGCGGCCAGCGCCTGACGCAGATCCCCGGCATGACGCCGTCGTTCCTCGCGCTGCCGCCGGGCTGCGCCTTCGCGCCGCGCTGCTCGCGCGCCTCCGCCGCCTGCGCCGCAATGCCCGAATTGGCGGGCGGGGGCCACGCCGTCCGGTGCTTCCACCCGATGAACCAGCCGCAAGGAGTCCCGGCATGAGCGCCGCGCCGCAAACCCCCGCCGCCAAGGGGATCGTGCCGAAGGTGCCGGTGATCTCGGCCCGCGGCATCGACATGGTGTTCTTGAAAAAACAGCCGGGCCGCTTCGACCCCTGGCTGAGGAAACTCGGCCTGCCGGTGGCCGAACCCGTCGGCGTGCACGCGCTCGACGGCGTCGATATCGACGTGATGAAAGGCGAGGTGGTGGGCCTGGTGGGCGAATCCGGCTGCGGCAAGTCTACCCTCGGGCGCGTCATCGCCGGCATTCTCGAACCCACCGCGGGCACCTTCCGTTTTCAGGGCCGCGCATACGACGAAATGCCGCCGCAGGAGCGTTACCGCGCCCGCGTCGCGGTGCAGATGATCTTCCAGGACCCGTTCGCCTCGCTCAATCCGCGCAAACGGGTGTTCGAGATCATCGGCGAGGCCCCCCTGGTGCACGGCCTGGTGAGCAAGGCGAATCTTTCCGACTACGTGGACGAGATCATGCTGAAGTGCGGCATCGACCCCGCCTACAAGCAGCGCTTCCCGCACCAGTTCTCCGGCGGCCAGCGACAGCGCATC
The DNA here is from genome assembly GCA_050253435.1 of Rhodospirillaceae bacterium. Taxonomy (GTDB): domain Bacteria; phylum Pseudomonadota; class Alphaproteobacteria; order Rhodospirillales; family Rhodospirillaceae; genus Oleispirillum. The sequence goes on along the minus strand of JBFWJB010000216.1, from coordinate 3,385 downwards.
GGCATCGCCCGCGCGCTGGCGGTGAAGCCGCAGTTCCTGGTGTGCGACGAATCGGTGGCGGCGCTCGACGTCTCGATCCAGGCGCAGGTGATCAACCTGTTCATGGACCTGCGCCGCGACTTCGACCTCACCTACCTCTTCATCAGCCACGACCTCGGCGTGGTCGAGCACATCGCCGACCGCGTCGTCATCATGTACCTCGGCCGCGTCGTCGAAACCGCGCCCACCGAGGCGCTGTTCGACACGCCGCGCCACCCCTACACCCAGGCGCTGTTGGCCAACATGCCGCGCATCTCCACCGGCAAGCAGGCCTTCGGCCAGATCATCGGCGAGATTCCCTCGCCGATGCATCCGCCCACGGGCTGCCACTTCCATCCGCGCTGCCCGTTCGCCTCCGCGCGCTGCCGCAGCGAGCGGCCGGTGCTGCGCCCCACCGGCCCCGGCTCCCAGGCCGCCTGCCACCTGATCGAGGAAACCCCGTAAATGCACGCGCCCCTTCCCCAGGTGCTGTCGATCGCCGATGCGGAGCCTGCCGCCCGCGTCGCCGCGGTGTTCGACAGCCCGCACAGCGGCACCGACTATCCGGAGGACTTCCGCCCCGCCCTGCCGATGCGCGAGCTGCGCATGGCCGAGGACATGTACATCGACGAGATGTACGCCGCCGCGCCCTCCGCGGGCGCGGCGCTGCTGCTCGCCCACTTCCCGCGCATCTACCTGGACGCCAACCGCTCGATCATCGACATGGATCAGGATCTGCTGGATGCGCCGTGGCCCGGACCCCTCGCGCCCGGCATCAAAACGCAGTACGGCCTCGGCCTGATCTGGCGCAAGTCCGCCGAGGGCAACCCGATCTACGACCGCAAACTCTCCGTCGCCGAGTGCGAGGCCCGCATCGCCCGCTATCACGCGCCCTACCACGCCGCGCTGCAGCGCCTGCTGAACGCGCGCCACGCCGCCTTCGGCGCGGTCTACCACGTCAATTGCCACTCGATGCCGGAATTCAGCAGCGCGCTTGCGCCGGAAGGGCCGGGCGTTCCGCGCGCCGACATCGTGCTCGGCGACCGCGACGGCACCACCTGCGCGCCCGCATTCACCCACGCGGTGGCGGACTGCCTGCGCGGCGAGGGCCTCAACGTGGCGATCAACGACCCCTACAAGGGCGTGGAGCTGGTGCGCGCCTTCTCCGACCCGTCGGCGAACCGCCACAGCCTGCAGGTGGAGATCAACCGCCGCCTCTACATGAACGAAACCACCTTCGAGAAAAACGCCGACTTCGCAGCCACCAAGGCGGCGGTCGGCCGCCTGATCGAAACCGTCGCCGGTTTCGCCAGGTCCGCGGCGTAATACGCGTTCGTCACAACAGCGAGCAAACCGATCATGTCGTCCGAGTCCCTGGACACCCTGAACCTCTTGAAGACCCTGGTCGCCTTCCCCACGGTCAGCCGCGACTCCAACCTTGCGCTGATCGACTGGATCGAGGCCTACGTCACCCGCTTCGGCGCCACCTGCCGCCGCACCTACAACGCGGAAAAGACCAAGGGCAACCTCTTCGTCACCATCGGCCCGGCGCACCTGCCGGGGATCATCCTCTCCGGCCACACCGATGTGGTGCCGGTGGACGGCCAGGACTGGGCCACCGACCCCTTCGCCGTCACCGAGAAGAACGGGCGCCTCTACGGCCGCGGCACCGCGGACATGAAAAGCTTCCTCGCCGTCATCCTCGCCTATGTGCCGCAGTTCGCCGCCGCCAAGCTGAAAAAGCCGGTCCACTTCGCCTTCTCCCACGACGAGGAAGTGGGCTGCATCGGCGTGTGCAGCCTGATCGAGGACATGGCGCACCTGCCGGTGATTCCGGAAATGTGCATCGTCGGCGAACCCACCCTGATGCGGCCAATGCTCGCCCACAAGGGCAAGGTCAACGTGCGGGTGCGGGTGAAGGGCTGGGAATGCCACTCCTCCCTCGCCCCCACCGGGGTCAACGCCATCGAATACGCCGCCGAGCTCATCGCCTTCCTCAAGGGCTTGGCCCGGCGCAAAAGCCAGGAAGGCCCCTTCGACACGATGTTCGACATCGCCCACACCACGGTGCATACCGGCCTGATCGAAGGCGGCACCGCGCTCAACATCGTGCCGCAGGACTGCACCTTCGACTTCGAGATCCGCGCCGTGCCCGCCGACGACCGCATGGCGATGCTGGAGGAAATCAAGGCCTACGTCGCCGCCGAGCTGGAGCCGCCGATGAAGGCGGTGCACCCCTCCTGCGGCTTCTCGTGGGAAATCCTCTCCTCGGTGCCGGGCTCGGATACCGACCCCAACGACCCGATCGTCCACATGGTCAGCCAGCTCTCCGGCGCCAACAGTTACGGCAAGGTCGCCTTCGGCACCGAGGCCGGGCGCTTCCAGACCCGCTGGAACATGCCCACCGTGATCTGCGGTCCCGGCGACATCGACCAGGCGCACAAACCCGACGAATACATCGAACTCTCGCAAATCCACGCCTGCGAGGGCTTCATCGGCCGCCTGCTGGAACGCATGGCGGCTTGAACCAAGGGCGGGCTCACGCGTACCCTGGGCCGAACCACCCCGAGGACACGACGCGATGCCCGCCTTCCGAACCCCCTGCCTCTCCGCCGCCTGGTCCCGCCACGAGGCGGAACTGCTGCGCTGGCTTTCGACCCGCGCACCGGAAGCGGCGGAGGACATCCTGCAGGAAACCTTCCTCCGCGCGCTGCGCCAGGAAAAACGCTTCTGCGACGTCGCCAACCCCCGCGCCTGGCTGTTCGAAACCGCGCGCCGCCTGCTCATCGACCGCTTCCGCCTCTCCCGCGAAACCTTCCCCCTGCCCGAAGACCTCGCCGCGCCGCCGCCGCAGGAAACCGAACCGGTGGACGGCCTCGCCGCCTGCCTGCCGCGCGTCCTCGCCGAACTGCCGGAAGCCGACCGCGCCATCCTCGCCGCCTGCGACCTCGACGGCCTCACCCAGGCCGCCTTCGCCGCACAAGCAGGCCTCACCCTCCCCGCCGCCAAGGCCCGCCTGCGCCGCGCCCGCGCCCGCCTCAAGGCCCGCCTCTCCGCCGCCTGCTGCGTCACCCTCGACGAAACCGGCCGCGTCTGCGGCTTTACCCCGCGGGGGTGAAAAAACCAAAACTTTGCGAGGGGACTCGGCCCCCTCGCGCACCCCATAACGTTGTTTTTCGCCGCGCAGCGGCAATCAACCGTCACGCCGCGTGATGGTCTTACGGCGCTACGCGCAAAAACCAAAGGGGCTGTCCTAGCTAAGGGCTCTGATTGAGCTAGGATGGCAGGATGTACGAACGGCGAAGCCGGCTAAGCAAAGGGAAGCGAGACCATCTGCTGGAGCACTTTGTTGCCGGGACGACGGCAC
>JBFWJB010000215.1:0-5331 GCA_050253435.1 Rhodospirillaceae bacterium | reverse complement strand
CAGCGCATCGCCGAACGCTACGACCTTCTCTCGCCGCCGTTCTTGAGCCTGCTCGACCGTATCCTCACCGCCTGCGGGGCGGCGGGGGTGCCGTGCTCGCTGTGCGGCGAGATGGCGGCCAATCCGCTCGACAGCATGGCGCTGGTCGGGCTCGGCTTCCGCCGCCTTTCGGTGAACGGCCCGGCGGTGGGGCCGGTCAAGGCGATGATCCGCAGCATGAACGTCGGCGACACCGAGCGGGTGGTGAAGAAGCTGCTGCAATCCCCCGCTCACAGCCTGCGGTCGAGCCTTGCCAATTACGCCCTCGATCACGCCGTGCAAATCGCCTGATCAGGCCGATTTTTCAACATGTTCCAGAGAATGCCGCGGCGCCGTGAGGGTACTTCGGGCATTGCATGGCGGGTGGGTTCCGGACATACTGTGGAGCGCCGGCGGCGCGCCAGAACGCCGCGGTGCTTGCGCGTGGGCGCAAGGCTATGGGGGAAACCGGACCAGGCGAAGGAACAAAGTCCGTGGAAAACGATAACATGCCGTCGGCACCGCACGGCGAAGGGGTGCAGCAGGCGGAACCGGACGCGCCGGTGCAAGGGAGCGTCGGCGCCTTGTTGCGGGCCTCGCGGCTGCGGCTGGGGATAGACCTCGGCCTGATCGCCGAGACGCTGCGCATCCGCCGCGTCTATCTGGAGGCGATCGAGGACGGCCGCTACGGCGACCTGCCCGGCGGCACCTATGCCGTGGGCTTCATCCGCTCCTATGCGGAGCAGCTCGGTCTCGACCCGGTGGAGCTGGTGCGCCGTTTCAAGGCGGAAACCGTAGGGACCGCCGCGCCGCAGCCGCAGCCCGTGGAGTTTCCGCAGCCGGTGAAGACGCTCGGCCTGCCGATCGGTGCCATTCTCACCGTCATCGTGGTCGTCGCCGCGCTGGCGGGCGGGGCGTGGTACCTGTTCTCCGGCGCCGAGAGCGCCTCGCTGCTGCCGCGCATTCCCGCTGCGCTGAACGAGAAGGTGGGGGCTGCGCCCGCGCCGGTGGCTGCGGTCCCGGCCGCGCCGGAAGCGGAAAAGCCCGCCGCCGAACCCGAGAAACCCGCCGCGGCGGAAAAGCCCGCCGCGCCTCAGGCCGAACCGCCGAAGCCCGAGGCGGCCAAGCCCGCGCCGAAGGCGGAGCCGCCCAAGGCCGAACCGCCGAAGCCGGAACCGCCCAAGCCCGAAGCGGCGAAGCCCGCGCCGAAGCCCGAGGCGGCGAAGCCCGCACCCAAGCCCGAACCGCCCAAGGCCGAAGCGCCGCGGCCGGAGCCGCCGAAGCCCGCAGCCGCCGCTCCTGCGCCGCAGCCCGCACCTGCCGCGGCCGCCGAACCCGCCGCTGCGGAGCCCGCGGGCAACGCGCCGGAGACGGCGGAATCCGCGCCGCGCGAGCCGCGCGTCTATGGCGCGGAGAACGCCGACGCCCGCATCGAGATCGTCGCCACCGGGGAGTCCTGGGTGCAGGTCACCGAGGGCGGCAACCTGGTGCTCACCCGCCTCTTGCACGCGGGCGACCGTTTCATGGTGCCGAACCGTCCCGGCCTGCTCTTGATGACCGGCAACGCGGGCAACCTCGACGTCGTCGTCGATGGAGCGAAGGCCCCGGCTCTCGGCTCCGCCGGGCAGGTGCTGCGCGACGTGGCGCTGGAACCGGAGCGCTTGCGCGGCGGGCGCTAAGCGCCCACTTTAAGGCCATCGTGACACCCGAGTGGTGAGGCCCCATTGGAAAATCCAGAGTACCGCCGGATCGCCCGGCGCAAGACGCGGCAGATTCGCGTCGGCTCCGTGCTGGTGGGCGGCGATGCGCCGATCACCGTGCAGTCGATGACCAACACCCTGACCGCCGACGTGGAGGGCACGCTCGCGCAGATCCGCGGCATGGAGGCGGCGGGCGTGGACATCGTGCGCGTCTCCTGCCCGGATGAGGACTCGACCAAGGCGCTCGCTGCGATCGTGCGCGGCTGCTCGGTGCCGGTGGTGGCGGACATCCATTTCCACTACAAGCGCGCCATCGAGGCGGCGGAGGCGGGCGCGGCCTGCCTGCGCATCAACCCCGGCAACATCGGCGAGGCGTCGCGGGTGCGCGCCGTGGTGCAGGCGGCCAAGGACCACGGCTGCTCGATGCGCATCGGCGTCAATGCCGGAAGCCTCGACCGCGACCTGCTGGAAAAATACGGCGAGCCCTGTCCCGAGGCGATGGTGGAAAGCGCGCTGATGCACGCCCGCATCCTCGAGGACAACGACTTTTTCGACTTCAAGATCAGCGTCAAGGCCTCCGACGTGTTCCTCGCCATAGCCGCCTACGAGCAGCTTGCCGAGGTCTGCGACTATCCGCTCCACCTCGGCGTCACCGAGGCGGGGGGGCTGCGCACCGGCACCGTCAAGTCGGCGCTCGGCATCGGCTGGCTGCTGCGCAAGGGCATCGGCGACACCATCCGCGTTTCCCTCTCCGCCGATCCGGTGGAGGAGGTGCGCGTCGGCTTCGACATCCTCAAATCCCTCGACCTGCGCCACCGCGGCGTGCGCATCGTCGCCTGCCCGTCGTGCGCGCGCCAGGGCTTCGACGTGCCCGCCGTGGTCGCGGAGCTGGAACGCCGCCTCGAACACGTCACCACGCCGATCACCCTCTCGGTGCTCGGCTGCGTCGTCAACGGCCCCGGCGAGGCGCGCCATTCCGACATCGGGCTGACCGGCGGCGGCAAGGGGCGGCACAAGATTTTCCTCGCCGGAGTGCCCGATCATGCGGTCGGCACCGACGCGATTGTTGACCATCTCGTCGATCTGGTGGAAAAACGCATCGCCGCAACCAAGGCGCAATGATTTAACGAAGAAAGGATCAGCGGGGTGTCGTCCCTCCAGCCTGTGCGTGGTACGCACGATATCTTGCCCGACGAGATGCGGTCCTTCCGCCACGTCGTCGATACCAGCCGGATGGCCGCCGCGCTCTACGGCTTTGCCGAAATGGCGACGCCGATCTTCGAGTTCTCCGGCGTGTTCGCGCGCACCCTCGGCGATACCTCCGACATCGTCACCAAGGAGATGTACACCTTCTCCGACCGCAAGGGCGAAAGCATCACCCTCAGGCCGGAGAACACCGCGGGCATCGCGCGCGCCTTCATCTCCAACGGGCTTGCCAACGATCTGCCGTTCAAGGCGTTCTACGCCGGCCCGATGTTCCGCTACGAGCGCCCGCAGAAGGGCCGCCAGCGGCAGTTCCATCAGGTCGGGGTGGAGCTTCTCGGCGTCGCCGAACCGCAGGCCGACGTCGAGGTCATCGCGCTCGGCCGCCATATTCTCGATGCGCTCGGCCTCAAGGGCGCCATCACCCTGGAAATCAACACCCTGGGCGACCCGGAAAGCCGCGAGGCCTACCGCGGCGCGCTGGTGAAATTCCTTTCCAGCCATCTCGACAAGCTTTCCGCCGACAGCCGCGACCGCCTGGAGCGCAACCCGCTGCGCATCCTCGATTCCAAGGACGAGGGCGACCGCGCGGTGATCGCCGACGCGCCGCTCCTCGGCGAATACCTCAACGCCGCCTCCAAGGCCTTCTACGAAGAGCTGAAGAACGGCCTGCTCGACCTCGGCCTGGACTTCGTCGAAAACCCGCACCTGGTGCGCGGGCTGGACTATTACGGCCACACCGCATTCGAGTTCACCACCGATGCGCTCGGCGCGCAGGGCACGGTGATGGCGGGCGGACGCTACGACGGCCTGGTCAAGCTGATGGGCGGGCCGCAGACACCCGGCGTCGGTTGGGCCGCGGGGGTGGAGCGCCTCTCCATGCTGCTTGCCGAGCCGCCCGCCGAGGGCCGCCCGGTGGCGATGATCCCCGCGGGCAACGACCCGGTGATCAAGCGCGAGGCGATGATCCTCTCCGAACGCCTGCGCCGCGCCGGCTTTTCCGTGGACATGGGCTTCTCCGGCAACATGGGCAAGCGCATGAAGCGCGCCAACAAGCTCTCCGCCAAGGTCGCGGTGATCCTCGGTGAGGACGAGCGGCTGGCCCGCGCCGTCACCCTGCGCGACCTCGATTCCGGCGAACAGGCCACGGTCTCCCTCGACCGCATGGAGGAAACCCTCGCCCGCATGCTGGTCAACCTGTCGGAGGATGCCTTCGGTGGCATTTGAGGAGACGCTGGCGCAGGTGGTCCGCCGCTTCGAGGAAGCGCAGGGCCGCCTCGGCACCGATCCCACGCTCGACCCGAAAACCGTCGCCGCGCTCTCCCGCGAGGTCGCGGAACTCGGGCCCGTGGTCGAACTGGCGGAGGCGCTCTCCAAGACCCACGCCGACATCGCCGAGGCGGAAGGCCTGCTCCACGACGCCGCCGCCGATCCCGACATCAAGGCCCTCGCCCAGGAGGAACTCCTGGAAGCCAAGGCCAGGCTGCCGGAGATCGAGGCGGAGCTGCGCCTCGCCCTGCTCCCCAAGGATGCGGACGACGTGCGCAACGCCATCCTCGAGGTGCGCGCCGGAACCGGCGGCGAGGAGGCGGCGTTGTTCGCCGCAGACCTCTTCCGCATGTATCAGCGCTATGCCGCGGTGCGCGGCTGGCGCGTCGAAATCCTCGACCTCAACGAAACCGGCATCGGCGGCATCAAGGAAGTGGTCGCCTCGGTCTCCGGGCACGGCGTGTTCGCCCGCCTGAAGTTCGAATCCGGCGTGCACCGCGTGCAGCGCGTCCCCGCCACCGAGGCGGGGGGCCGCATCCATACCTCCGCCGCCACCGTCGCGGTGCTGCCGGAGGTCGAGGAGGTGGACATCGAAATCCGGGACTCCGATCTGCGCATCGATACCTACCGTTCCCAGGGCGCGGGCGGCCAGCACGTCAACACCACCGATTCCGCGGTGCGCATCACCCACCTGCCGACCGGAACCGTGGTCGCCTGCCAGGACGAACGCTCCCAGATCAAGAACAAGGCGCGCGCCATGACCGTGCTGCGCGCCCGCCTCTACGAACGCCAGCGCCAGGAAAAGGCCGACGCCCGCTCCGCCGACCGCCGCGCCCAGGTCGGCTCCGGCGACAGGTCGGAACGCATCCGCACCTACAACTTCCCGCAGGGCCGCGTCACCGACCACCGCATCAACCTTACCCTCTACAAGATCGACCAGATCGTCGACGGCTCGGCGCTGGACGACGTCATCGACCCCCTGATCGCCGAAGACCAGGCCAACCGCCTCGCCGCCCTGGAGGCGCAATGACCCCGGGCGTCGCCCGTTTCCCGACCTCCCTGCACGAGGCCAGGGGTTTCACCCCTGGACCCCACCAAGGGTCTCAGACCCTTGGAACCCATGATTTGCCGGTCCGGGGGG
>JBFWJB010000214.1:0-5337 GCA_050253435.1 Rhodospirillaceae bacterium | reverse complement strand
GCGCCGCCTCCACCGGCAGGCCGAGGTCGGAAAAGTCGTCGCAGACGCTTTCCACCAGGGAGGCGATATCCACCCGCTCGGTGGGTTCGCTCTTGGTGTCTTCGCGCATGAAGGCGAGCACCGCATAGACCATCTTACCCATCTCGTCGAGGGTGGCGAGCATGCGGGTGCGGGTATCCTCGTCGTCGATGAACTCGGAGCGCATGCGCAGGGAGTTGAGCGGCGTGCGCAGATCGTGGGAGACTGCGGCAAGAAACTTCATGCGGTCGCTGACGTAGCGTTGCAGGCGGCGGTTCATCAGGTTGAAGGCCCGCGTGGTGGCGCGCAGGGTCTCCGGCCCGGTCACCGGCAGGTCGGCCACCGCCTCGCCGCGGCCCAGGCTCTCCGCGGCATTGGCGAGGCGCACCATCGGCCGGGTGATGCGCTGCACCGTGCCCATCACCACCAGGGCGATCAGCCCCGCCGACAGCCCGAAGGCCAAAAGCGACGGCCACGCCCATTCGAGGGGCGGCATGTCGAGGCTGGTTTCGGCGTTGAGCCACAGCCCGTCCGGCAGATGCAGCGATGCCGCCGCGGCGATGACGAAGGGATTGCGCTGCCCGCCGACGCGGCGCTCGCGCCAGCGGTGCATGCACGCCATGTCGAGGACACCGGTGGCCGGGTCGATGCAGCGCCGCCACGAGGAGCGGCCGCGGAAGGTGCGGTCGTCGCCGTCGCCGTCCGGCTCGGCGAAGCCGCGCGGCGCGGGCAGGGGCGGCATCATCGTGCCGTGCGGCAGCATCGGCGGCTCGAAGGCTTCCTGCAGCGGGGTTTCGGTCTGGATGCGCAGGCGCAGCTCGCTGCCGCCTTCGGGCAACAGCGCGGCGAGGCGGCGCTGGATGCGCAGGGATTCGGAGTCCTCGGCGGTCACGGCGGGGAGCAGCGGCGTCGCGGCGATCCAGAAGCGCAGGTCCTCGGTCTGCAGGGCGCGTAGAATCTGCGGCCGCAACTCGGTGGGCGAATCGACGATCAGGCGTCCCGCCGCGGCGATGCGCTCCAGCACCTGCGACTTGAACACCGTGCGCTGCGCGATCTTGCGCTCGTCGTGCACAACCTGGAAGGCGACGCCCTGCGCCACGGCCAGAGCGGCGAGCAGAAGCAGGATCAGCTGCCCGGTCAGGCTGTGAGGGAAGAGGCGCAGGCGCATGCCGCTCACCGCGCCTTGGCGCCGCGTTCGACCGCGGCGCTCAACATGTAGCCGCCGCCCCAGACGGTCTTGATCAGGGTCGGGTTCTTGGGATCGGGTTCGATCTTCTTGCGCAGGCGGCTCACCTGGTTGTCGATGCTGCGGTCGAAGACGTTGGCGGCGCGGCCCTGGGTGAGGTCGAGAAGCTGGTCGCGCGACAGCACCATGCGCGGGTGGTCGGTGAACGCCTTGATCAGCGCGAACTCGGCGGTGGAAAGCGAGATCACCTTGCCGCCGGAATCTTCCAGTTCGCGGCGGTCGGTGCGCAGCCGCCAGTCGCCGAAGCGCACGATCGCCTCTTCCGTCGCCTCGACGGCGCCGCCGTGCGGCGGCAGGCTGTTGGCGCGGCGCAGCACCGCCTTGATCCGCGCCAGAAGTTCGCGCGGGTTGAACGGCTTGGTCAGGTAGTCGTCGGCCCCCATCTCCAGGCCGATGATGCGGTCGGTATCCTCCGCCACTGCGGTGAGCAGGATCACCGGCGTGTCCATGGTCTCGCGCACGTAGCGGCATACCGAGAGCCCATCCTCGCCCGGCATCATGATGTCGAGGACGATGAGGTCGATCGCGGCGGAGGCGAGCACCTTGCGCGCCTCCGCTCCGCTTGCCGCGGTGGCGGCGCGCAGGCCGTTGCGCACCAGATATTTGCTCAACAGATCGCGGATTTCCGCGTTGTCGTCGACGACCAGGATATGCGGGGTTTTCTCGCTCATGATGGCTCGTTTGCAGCCGTTTCCAGTTTCAAAATAAGTGGGCTTTCCGCGGAAAGGCGAAAAAAATCGTAACCAAATGTATCAGCCCCGGGCTTTGCCATAAACCGCGACACTTTTAGGCTGGACCTGGCGTATTCCTGCGACGCTTCGGGTGTTCAATCACAGTCATGGAACGGGGGGCCCGTTCCGCGAGGATGAACCGAAGTAAGGAGACGACGATGAACACGATGCTCAAGACTCTTGCTGTGGTGGGCGCGCTGACCATGGGCGGCGCCGCGGTGACGACCGCCGCTTTCGCCGATGCCGACGATGCCTCCTCGGCTCCGGCTTACGGTGTCAATTGCCCCGGCTACGGCCCCGGCATGGGCTACGGCCCCGGTGCCGGCATGCGCGGCGGCCGCGGCCCCGGCATGATGGGCGAAGGCGCGGGCTGGCAGCGTCCGCATCACGGCTGGGGTGTGATGGGCGGGCGCTTCGACGCCAAGCGCGAGCTTTCCGCCGACCAGGTGCGGGTTCTCGCCCAGGCGCATCTCATCCGCCTCGGCAACGACAACCTGAAGGTTGGCAAAGTCACCGAAACCAAGGACAAATCCTTTGAGGTGCAGATCGTCACCAAGGATAACTCCCTGGTGAACGTGGTCGAGATCAGCCGCGTCACCGGCATGCCGGTGCGCTGAACATGAAAAACGGCGGGGCGCGCCGGAGGCGGCGCGCCAGACCGCCGGGAAGGAGGGGGGATGTATCGCTGGAAACGGCCGGTGGCCTTGGTGCTTCTTGCCGCCACTGTGGTTTTGGCGGCAACCGGCGTGTGGCTGTGGCTGGGCTATCCCCCTGGCAGCGGCGGCGGTTTCGGGCGGAGACTCTCCGGCGCATCGTCGATGCGCCACACCCTGCGCGACATTCACCTCTATGCGAGCTGGGTGGCGATGCCCGCCACGGTGCTGCACCTTGCGTGCAACTGGCGCGCTATGCTGCGGCACCTGGGCTTCGGCGGCGCGGACGGTACCAGAAGTCCCGCGTCGCCAGACACGCCCCGCCGACAATGAGGGCGCAGGCGGCGCCGATGCGCGGCGTCGCCTCGCCGTAACCCGCCAGAATCATCCATACCGTGGACAACAGCGGCGTGGCGTAGGCCATCGCCCCGAGCACCTGGATGTCGCCGTGCTTCACCCCGTGGTCCCAGGTGAAGAAGGCGAGTCCCACCGGCCCCAGCCCCATGCCGATCACCCCCAGCCAGCCGAGCGCATCGGGCACTACCGTGGTCTCCAGCGCGAAATGGCAGAGCGCCGCGAGCACGGCGGTCGCGCCGCAGAAGCCGCCCACTGCGTCGGTGGGCACCTGGCCGACCTTGCGGCTCATCACCGAATAGCTGGACCACAGCAGCGCCGCGGCCACCGCCGCGCCGTAGCCGAGCGCCGAGCCGGTCGCCGCGCCGCGGTCCGCCCCGAGGATCAAGGTCGCACACCCGGCAAGGCCGAGAAGCGCCCCCACAAGGTGGAACCAGCGCAGCCGCTCGCCCGGCAGCAGCGCGGAAAACACCACGATGAGCAGCGGCCACAGGTAGTTGATGAGGTTGGCGTCCACCGGCGGGGCGTTCTGCACCCCGGTGAAATAGGCGAAGTGGTAGCCGAACAGGCCGTAGATGCCGAGCGCCCATACCCGCGGCGGCTGGCGCAGCGCGCGCAAGAGCGACCGCCCGCGCAGCGCAGGGAGAATCAGGCCGATGAGAAAGGCGATGGTGAAGGCCATCGCCACCATCTGGAACGGCGGGATCGGGCCGCTCGCCACCGAGAACAGGCCGAGGACGGAGAACATCAGGATGGCGGTGGCGCCGATCAGGGTGGAGCGGCGGATGTCGCGGGTCATGACGGCGCGCCCAGGCGGTGGAACAGGAAATCGCGGGCGAAGAACAGGCCGTGGTCGTCGATGCCGTGGCCGATGCCGCGGCAGGCGTGACAGCGCGTTTCCACGCCCACGGCGGCCAGCGCGTGCGCGGCATGGGTCATCGCGGCGAAGGGCACCACCGGGTCGGCGTCGCCGTGGATCAGGAGCACCGGCGGGCGGGCGGCGATCTCGGCGAGCAGGCGGCTCTCCCCGGCGAGCGCGCCGGAGAAGCCGACGATCCCGGCGAAGGCGGGGGCGCGGCGCAGGCCGACGTGCAGCGCCATCATCGTGCCCTGGGAAAAGCCGACCAGAGCGACGCGTTCCGGCCCGAGGCCGTGGCGGGCCATCACCGCGTCCAGGTAGTCGTCGAGGACGGGTGCGGAGGCACGCACGCCGTCGTAGAAGGTTTCGAGCACGCGCGGCAGGGCGTGCGGGTCGCGGCGTGCCGCCTCGGGGTCGTAGTTCTCCATGCTGAACCACTGGCAACCGAACGCCGAGATCTCGCACGGCTCCGGCGCGTCGGGGGCGTAGAACACGGTGTCGGGCAGGCTGGCGGAAAGCGCGTCGGCGCAGTCGATGAGGTCGTCTCCGGAGGCGCCGTAGCCGTGCAGAAACACCACCGCCGAGGCCGCGAGGCCGAGGTTGCGGGTGGGGGAGAAGGGACCCTCCAGGGGCAGGCCGGAGATGCTCATCGGGTCCCCCTATCCGAACGGCGCAAGCAGGATCGGCAGCAGGATCGGCAGCAGCACCGCGGTGGCCAGCCCGTTGAGGCCGATCGCCATGCCCGCGAAGGCGCCTGCCGTTTCGCCGAACTGGAAGGCCCGCGCGGTGCCGAGGCCGTGCGCGGCAAGCCCGAGGGCGAAGCCCATGGCGCGCTGGTCGGTGATGCGCAGGGTGCGGAAGATCGCCGCGGCGAAGACCGCGCCGATCACCCCGGTGAGGATGACGAACACCGCGGTCAGCGACGGCACGCCGCCGAGTTTTTCGGAAATGCCCATGGCGATCGGCGTGGTCACCGATTTCGGCGACAGCGACACCAGGGTCGGCAGGTCGGCCCCGAGCGCGCCCGCGATGAATACCGCCGCCGCCGCCGCCGCGATGCTGCCGAGCGGCAGCGCGAGGCCGAGCGCGGTGAGCGAGCGGCGGACCTGGGCGAACTGGCGGTAGAGCGGCACGGCGAGCGCCACGGTGGCGGGGCCGAGCAGGAAGTGGATGAACTGCGCGCCGGCGAAATAGCTGTCGTAGCTGGTGCCGGTGAGGGCGAGCAGCCCGGCGAGCAGCGCGATGCTCCACAGCACCGGGTTGAGGAGCGGCATGCGGCCGCAGCGGACGAACAGCCAGTTGAGCGCCTGATAGGCGATCAGCGTGAGCGTCAGCCAGAACAGCGGCGCGGAGGCGAGGTAGACCCAAAGTCCGGAGATCGCGGGGTCGTTCATGGCGCGTCTCCGTGTTCGTGCCCGGGCGGCATCAGGCGCGCCGCGATCCATGCGGTGATGGCGATGGCGATCACCGTGCCCG
>JBFWJB010000213.1:0-5384 GCA_050253435.1 Rhodospirillaceae bacterium | reverse complement strand
TTGCGCCGCAGTGCGGAAATTCTGAAAGCGGCGACGGAGGGACTGGCGCTCTAGGGCGCCGGGAGGGTGGTTGACGCAAGGTACGGGCGGCGCGAGGGGGATCTCCGACCGCCCGGACCGGATTTTGAAGTCTGCTTGAAAGGCGAGGCGAAGGGTCGCCCCGCCGGGGTCCAAGCCGGAACAGGAGTGCCGATCTGTGTCCAGTGTAAAATGGGTTGCCGTCGACGGTAACGAGGCGTGCGCCTCGGTTGCCTACCGGGCGAGCGAAATCGCCGTCATCTATCCGATCACCCCGTCCTCGACGATGGGTGAGCTCGCCGACCAGTGGTCGTTCGAGAAGAAGCCGAACATCTGGGGCGACATCCCGGAAATCACCGAAATGCAGTCCGAGGGCGGCGCAGCGGGCGCCGTGCACGGCGCGCTGCAGGCCGGCGCTCTCGGCACCACCTTCACCGCGTCGCAGGGCCTGCTGCTGATGATCCCGAACATGTACAAGATCGCGGGCGAGCTGACGCCGTTCGTGATGCATGTCTCGGCGCGCACGCTCGCCACCCACGCGCTGTCGATCTTCGGCGACCATTCCGACGTGATGGGCTGCCGCCAGACCGGCTTCGCCATGCTCGCCGCCGCCTCGGTGCAGGAAGCCCAGGACATGGCCGCCATCGCCCATGCCGCCACCCTGCGCTCGCGCGTGCCGTTCCTGCACTTCTTCGACGGCTTCCGCACCTCGCACGAAGTCGGCAAGATCGCCTACCTCGGCGACGATCAGCTCAAGAAGATGATCGACGACGACCTGGTGCTGGAATCCCGCCGCCGCGCCCTTTCCCCGGATCACCCGGTGGTGCGCGGCACGGCGCAGAACCCCGATACCTTCTTCCAGGCGCAGGAAGCGCGCAATTCCTTCTACGCCGCGGTACCGGGCATCGTTCAGGCGGAGATGGACCGCTTCGCCAAGATCACCGGCCGCGCCTATGCGCTGTGCCAGTATTCCGGCGCGCCGGATGCCGAGCGCGTCGTCGTGGTGATGGGCTCGGGCGCCGAGACGGTGGAACAGACCGCCAATAAGCTCAACGCCATGGGCGAAAAGGTCGGCGTGCTGCACGTCCACCTGTTCCGCCCCTTCCCCGCGTCGCTGCTGGTCGCCGCGCTGCCGAAGACGGTGAAGGCGATCGCGGTGCTCGACCGCTGCAAGGAGCCGGGCTCCCCCGGCGAACCGCTCTACATGGACGTGGTCGCCGCGCTCGGCCAGGCGCAGCAGGAAGGCCGCCTGCCGATGGCGGAAATGCCCAAGGTGATCGGCGGCCGCTACGGTCTGTCGTCCAAGGAGTTCAGCCCGGGCATGGCCAAGGCGGTGTTCGACGAACTCAAGTCCGCCAACCCGAAGCGCTCCTTCACCGTCGGCATCTTCGACGACGTCACCAACCTGTCGCTGGCGTTCGAGCCCGCCTTCTCGCTCGGCACGCCGGGCACCAAGCGGGCGATGTTCTTCGGCCTGGGCTCCGACGGCACGGTCGGCGCCAATAAGAACTCGATCAAGATCATCGCCGAGAACACCGACCTCTTCGCACAGGGCTACTTCGTCTACGACTCGAAGAAGTCCGGCGGCCTCACCGTCTCGCACCTGCGCTTCAGCCCGCATCAGATCCGCGCGCCGTATCTGATCAACGGCGCGGACTTCGTGGCCTGCCACCACTTCGTGTTCTTCGACCGGGTGGACATCCTCGGCTCTGCCGCGCGCGGGGCGACTCTCCTGCTCAACGCGCCCTACGAGCCCGCCGAGGTGTGGGACCACCTGCCCGCCCCGGTGCAGCAGGAGATCCTCGACAAGGAGATCAAGGTCTACACCATCGACGCCCGCAAGGTGGCGCAGGAAGCCGACATGGGGCGGCGCATCAACACGGTGATGCAGACCTGCTTCTTCGCGCTCTCCGGCGTTCTGCCGCGCGACGAGGCGATCGCCAAGATCAAGAAGGCGATCCAGAAGACCTACGGCCGCAAGAGCCAGAAGCTGGTGGAGCAGAACTTCGCCGCCGTGGACGCGACGCTTGCGCATCTCTATGAAGTGCCGGTGCCGCAGGTGGTGAACGGCCGCGCCCTGCCGCCGATCGTTCCCGACGACGCGCCGGACTTCGTCAAGCGGGTCACCGCGATGATGCTGGCGGGCAAGGGCGACCTGCTGCCGGTTTCCGCCTTCCCGGTGGACGGCACCTGGCCGGTCGGCACCTCGAAGTTCGAGAAGCGTAACATCGCCGACGAAATCCCGGTGTGGGACCCCGAGGCTTGTCGCGAATGCAACAAGTGCACCATGGTCTGCCCGCATGCGGCGATCCGCGCCAAGCTGGTCAGCAAGGAGGACCTCGAGGCCGCAGGCGGCGAGCTCAAGTCCCTGCCCTATCGCGGCGTCGAGATGAAGGACGGCTACTACGTGCTGCAGGTCTCGCCGGAGGATTGCACCGGCTGCGGCATTTGCGTCGCCGCCTGCCGCCCCGGCAAGATCAAGGCGGAGCCGGACCACAAGGCCCTGTCGATGGCCGAGAAGGCGCCGATCCTCGAGCAGGAGAAGGCCAACTTCGACGCCTTCATGACGCTGCCGGACTTCGACCGCGCCGACATCGCCAACATCAACATCAAGACCGCACAGCTGATCACGCCGTTGTTCGAGTACTCGGGCGCCTGCCTCGCCTGCGGCGAGACGCCCTACATCAAGACCCTGACCCAGCTGTTCGGCGACCGCCTGATGATCGCCAACGCCACCGGCTGTTCGTCGATCTTCGGCGGCAACCTGCCGACCACGCCCTACACCAGCAATGCCGAAGGGCGCGGCCCGGCGTGGGCGAACTCGCTGTTCGAGGACAATGCGGAATTCGGCCTCGGCTTCCGTCTCGCCGTGGACCATCAGCGTGCGCTGGCGCGTGCGCTCCTGGCCGCGCTGGCGGAGCGCCTGCCGGAACGCCTGGTCCGCGAAATCCTCGATGCGAAGCAGGAAAACGATGCGGAAATCCGCGACCAGCGGGCCCGCGTGGCGGAACTCAAGACCCTGCTCGCCGATCTCGGCGACATCGCCGCGAAACGCCTGATCGAGGTGGCCGACACCCTGGTGGAGCGCGTCATCTGGATCATCGGCGGCGACGGCTGGGCCTATGACATCGGCTACGGCGGCCTCGACCACGTGCTCGCCTCCGGCCGCAACGTCAACATCCTGGTGCTCGACACCGAGGTCTACTCCAACACCGGCGGCCAGGCCTCCAAGTCCACGCCCACCGGCGCGGCGGCGAAGTTCGCCGTCGGCGGCAAGGCGCGGCCGAAGAAGGACCTGGGCCTGATGGCGTTGTCCTACGGCGACGTCTACACCGCCTCGGTCTCCTACGGCGCGAAGGATGCGCAGACGGTGCTGGCGATGCAGGAAGCCGCTTCCTACAACGGCGTCTCCCTGATCGTCGGCTACGCCCACTGCATCTCGCATGGCTACGACATGGCCTGCGGCCTGCAGCGCCAGCAGCTCGCCGTGGAGTCCGGCTATTGGCCGCTCTACCGCTATGACCCGCGGCGCCTCGGCACCGAGGACCCGGCGCTCGAGCTGGACGCCAAGGAGCCGACGATGAACCTCGCCGACTTCATGGAGGCGGAAACCCGCTTCCGCATCACCGAGAACGCCAGCCCGGCCCACTACCCCGAGCTGGTGGCGCAGGCGGTGGCGCACGCACAGCGGCGCGCCGACATTCTCAAGCGCATCGCCCAAGGCTGACGGCATATTCCGCCGTCGAATGGAAAAGCCGGCCTTCGGGCCGGTTTTTTCATGGAAAATGACAGACTTCCTAAAAATTTGTGACCGCGATCATAGGCCCTTGGCCACAATCGCCTACATGACAACAAGGGAATAATTAAGCCTGATCTTCTACCGGAGAATTTTTTAGAACAGGCCTGTTGAGGGACGACACCATGAAAAACCTTTCCATCGGCGCAAAAATCAATGTGCTGGGAGCCCTGCTCGGCGCCTTGGCGATTATCATCGGGCTGACCGGTCTGCACGGCATGTGGGTGTTCAACCAGCGTTCCGACGACATGCTGAATCTGGGCAGGCGCGCCCTCGTTGCCGAACAGGTCAACGGCCTGGTGCTGGCTGTGGTGATGGACAGCCGCGGCCTCTACATGTCGAAATCGCCGGAACAAGTAGAGAAGTTCGGCAAGCCTCTGCTCAAGAACCTGGAGACGCTGCAAAAGAACGTCGGCGCGTGGAAGGAACTGCTGCCGCAGAAAGACCGCGCCGAATTCGGCGCGCTCGAGGCCGCCGCCGCCGACTTCGTGAAATTCCGCGCCGAGACGGTGCGCCAGGCGCGCGAGGGCGGCGGCGCCGCCGCCAACGCCTACGGCAACAACGACGACAACCGCAAGAACCGGCAGGCGTTCAACGCCCAGATCATGAAACGCGTCGATGAATACGCCAAGGCGATGGCGCAGGTGAACGACGACATGGACGCCTTCTTCCGCGAACGGCTGACGATTGCCGCCGGGGTGCTGGCGCTCGGCATCGTTGCCGGGCTCGTGCTGTCGCGGCTGATCGGCCAGGGGATGATCTCGAAGCCGATCCAGGCGATGACCGGGGCGATGCGCGCGCTCGCCGCCGGCAACGCCGAGGTGGACATTCCCGGACTTGCGGCCCGCGACGAAATCGGCGACATGGCCAAGGCGGTGGAGGTGTTCCGCGCCAACAAGCAGGAAGCCGAACGCCTCGCCGCGGAACAGGAGGCCGAGCGCACCCGCCAGGCGGAGCGCGTCCGCGCCATCGACACCCTGGTCTCCTCCTTCCAGAACCTCTCCGAAGCCGCTCTCCAGGCACTGGGGACAGCTACCGGAGAACTGGAGGGCACGGCGCACGGCCTCGCGGCCACCGCCGAGCACGCCAACCAGCGCACCGCCTCGGTCGCCGCAGCGACCGAGCAGGCCTCCAACAACGTGCAGACGGTGGCCACCGCGGCGGAGGAGCTCTCCGCGGCGATTCACGAAATATCCCGCCAAGTGGCGCAATCGAGCGATCTCTCCGCCACCGCCCAGGGCGAGATGACGCGCACCAAGACGATCATGGAGCACCTCGCCGCCGCCTCGGCGCGCATCGGCGACGTGGTCAACCTGATCACCGACATCGCCAGCCAGACCAACCTGCTTGCGCTCAACGCCACGATCGAGGCGGCGCGCGCGGGCGAAATGGGCAAGGGCTTCGCCGTGGTCGCGGGCGAGGTGAAGAACCTCGCCAACCAGACCGCCAAGGCCACCGAGGAAATCCAGTCGCAGATCGGCGCGGTGCAGCAGACTGTGGACGAGGCGGTGGAGGCGATTTCCACCGTCGCCGAGCACATGGACAAGATCGGCGAGATTTCCAGCGCCAT
>JBFWJB010000212.1:0-5407 GCA_050253435.1 Rhodospirillaceae bacterium | reverse complement strand
CAAGCAGATCCATCAGGGAACTCGGGATTCCCGGCACCGCCGCGCCGGAGGCGGCGCGCGCCAGTTCCTCCGCGAACAGGGGTATGCCGTCCGCCCGCGCGACGCTGCGGCGCACCGCCGCATCGGGCAGGCCGGGGCGCAGGGCGGAAATCACCGCGCGGATGCCCGCGTTCGCCAGGGGGCGCAGCCGCAGCTCCGGCATCGCCGTCTCCGGCCACGGCGGCCGGAAGCCGGGGCGCGCGGTGCACAGCAGAAAAAGCGGCAGATCGGCGGTGGCGGCAAGGATGCGCGACAGCAGGTCGAGGGACGTCGGATCGATCCAGTGCAGGTCCTCCACCACCAGAAGCACCGGCGCGCCCGCGGCGACGCTGCGCACCTGCTCGATCAGGAAGCCCATCACCTTCTCGCGCTGCGCCTGCAGGGAAATGCCGGGCACCCGGTAGGGAGGCGCCACCGGCAGGGACAGCATGCCTGCGAACAGGGGCGCCGCTTCGCCCAGGTCGATGTGCGGAAAGCGGCTGGCCAGATAGTCCGCGAGCTTGCGGAACAGAGTTTCCGGCGTGTCGCCGGGGGCGGCGGCAAGGCGGCTTTTCAGCAGGGCGGCGGCGGGGTGGAACGGCGTCTGGGCGAATTCCGGCAGGCATTGCGCCTCGCGGATCAGGCAGGCCTCTTCCGACAGTTCCTGCTTCAGCGCATGCACCAGGCGGGACTTGCCGATGCCCGCGTCGCCGCTGAGCAGAAGCGCCTGCCGCCGCCCGCTTCGCGCCGCCTGCCACAGGCCGCGCAGGGTATCGAGTTCCGCCTGCCGCCCGGCCAGGGGAGTCATTGCCGCGGCGGCCTGCAGGCGGCTGATCGCGCCGCTTTCCCGCAGCGCCAGAAAGGCTTCCTCGGGGTCCGCGCCGGCAAGCGCGCCGCAGACGAAATACCCGGCGACCAGCCGCTGCGTCGCCGCGCCGAGCACCACGTCGCCCGGGCGCGCCCAACTGCGCAGGCGGACCGCCATGGCGGAGGTCTTGCCGATGGTGTCGGGCAGGTTGGGGTCGGTCCCGGTGATGATCTCGCCGGTGTGAATGCCGATGCGCAGGCAGACGCGGGGGAAGCCCTCTCCCGTCAGCGCCAGGCCCGCCCGCACCGCCAGGCGGGCGGCGTGCTCGTGCGCCTGCGGATAACCGAAATAGGCGAGGAAGCCGCCGTCGTTGGTGCGCACCACGTGGCCGTGAAACTGCCGCACGATGTGGATGCAGCGGGTCTGCGGCGCGCGCAGCAGGTCCATCGCGTCTTCCGGGTCGAGGCTCTCGGCGGGGGAAACCTGGCAGCACAGCACCGTGACCTGCCGCCGCTCGGCGGCCAGGGCGGGCGCCTCCGCCGCGGCCTCCGCCAGGGGCGGCACGCCGCCCTCCCGCAGGCAGCGGGCCAGGGCCTGGGTTTCCGCATCGGGCTGCACCCCCAGTTCCTGCTCCAGCATGCGGCGGCAGGCCTCGTACTGGGTGAGCGCCGCACCGCGCAGCCCGTTGAGCGCCAGGAGACGCATCAGCCTGCGCTGGCCTTCCTCGTTCCAGGAGTCCAGATCCACCGCGCGCTGCGCGAAGGCGAGCGCCCGGTCCGGGTTGCCCAGGCGCTCGTGACATAGGGACAAACGCTCCAGCAGAATCAGCGCGCGCCGCAGCAGCGCTTCGCGTTGCACCAGAAGCCAATCCTCGAAGTCCGGACAGTCCGGCAGAGCGAACCCGGCCATGAACTCGCCGCGGTAGAGGTCCGCCATCGCCTCGACGCGGGCCAGGCAGGCGCGGCACCTCTCTCCCCCGGCCTCCTCGCATTCCGGCGTGCCGCGCAGAAACGCGGTCAGATCAACGGCGGAAAGCGCGGCATCGTCGAGGCGGATGGCGTGGCGGTCTGCGGCCAGGCCGGGAATCCCGCCCGCCGTCTTCTGCAAACCCAGAAGCACCTGGCGCAGGTTGCTGCGCGCCGCATCCGCGGGCAGCAACGGCCAGAGAATTTCCGCCAATCGATCGCGCGGCTGCGCCGCCCCCGGTTCCGCCGCCAGATAGGCCAGCAACGCCCAGGCCTTGCGCGGCAAACCGCGCCCCTCCGAGTGGGTGAACTCCACCCTGCCGAACAGGCGGACCGCGACCGTATCTGGAGACGAAACTGGAACCATGCGCGCCGTTTGCCGCGCCGGGACGGAACTAACGGCGCACTAACGTGAAGCTGTCATACTCTATTATGGGAGAGTATACGCCCGTTCCTGACAAGTCCACCGGCGGAGCGCGCGCCGCGCAGCCGAATCCCCCGGCTACGGCGTCTTGGCGCCGCAGCCGCAATCGGTTTACCGAGCCGGAATCACAGGTGCATCAGGCCGAACCCGAGGCGCTCGTGATTGGTCGCGGGGTGGGCCGCCGAACGCCCGTACACCGCGACGGCCACCCACACGCCATCCTGGACGATCGCCGCCTTGAACTTCACCGAGCATTCCCAGGCCGTGACCAGGGGGGTGACGCCGTGAAACGCCTCCAACCCGGCATGCACCACCGCATGAATCTGGCCGACGCTGGTGTTGATCACGCCGTTTTCCTGGGCCGACGCCACCAGGGTCTTGATGAAGTTGGTCCGCGCCGACCCCAATGGGCCGGAGACATAGGTCAGCGCAATCCTGATCGGCCCCGCCGTCAGCATCTTGCGGAAACGCTCTTCTTCGTCGTCACCGGACATGGCCATCAGCATGGCAACCTTACCGAGCTGATTTTCATCTACTTTCAGACTATCAAGCTGCATGTTTGAGCTCCCTTTGCCTTGATGTTTTCACGCTATTGTATGGTCGTTTCTTCTTTTCTCCCCTCCCCAAAAGCCTGCCTGGCTCCTTTTGCCTTTTCAGGGAACGCCCCGGGGAGGAGGCAGCGGCCCTGGACCCAAAAACATTTCTCCCGCCGCTTCACGGGAAGCGGGGGAGAAAGCTGGCCAGCCAGCCCAAGGATGGGGGAGAGTGCTTAAACGGAACGGGGGCTGGAAATGTTCCGTTACCTTAGGTCCTTGGGTGGCTGGCCGCGTTTACGTGGAGTGTTGGGGGAGCACCACCCACGCAAACGCATTGCACCGGTGCGTCATCCGACGATTGCGCGCACCACGAAGAAGCAGATCGACGGACAGACCAGGCAGCCGAAACCGGTGTAGAAGGTCGCGGTCGTCGCGCCATAGGGCACCAGCCGCGGATCGGTCGCGGCGAGACCGGCGGACGTGCCGCTGGTGGTGCCCATCAGACCGCCGTAGACCATCGCCGCCGCCGGGGTGGTGAGGCCGAACGGCTTGGCGAGGAACGGCGTGAGGATCATCACCGACACCGACTTCACCACGCCCGCGGCGATCGACAGAGCGATCACGTCCGAGGAGGCGCCGAGCGCCGCGCCGGTCACCGGGCCGACCGCGAAGGTCACTGCGC
The DNA here is from genome assembly GCA_050253435.1 of Rhodospirillaceae bacterium. Taxonomy (GTDB): domain Bacteria; phylum Pseudomonadota; class Alphaproteobacteria; order Rhodospirillales; family Rhodospirillaceae; genus Oleispirillum. Next base: position 1,974 of record JBFWJB010000212.1, on the reverse strand, counting down.
CCGCGCCGATGGTGGTCAGCGAGACGGAATCCCGGAATCCGGCGAGGTAGGCGATAAGCGCGCCGAAGATGAAGGCGATGAAGGTGCCCGCCACCAGGGCAAGGCCGCCCGCGACGCCCGCTTTCTTCAATTCTTCGAGCCGCGCGCCGTATGCGGTGGAAATCAGCGTGTAATTGAGCATCATCCCGCCGCCCATCAAACCCATGCTGGCGAAGAAGGGAACATCGGCGATGCCGTGTTTACCGTGGGTAACCACGCCGCCGATATAGGCGAGGATCAGGCTGAGGATCACCGCCGCAGCCGCAAAGTCGAGCCGTCCCTTGAGGAGGCGCTTCGATATATACCAAGCGATGTACGTCATTATGCCGACGATGCCGAAGGCGATCACCAGACCGTTCTTCGCCACGATCTTCATCACGATAACACTAAGAAAATCCATGATTTTGACCCCTTATCCAGCACGCCGTCAGGCGTTATCGTCTTCGCTGAGGCTGCTCGGCCCGGCCATCGCAGTGAGCGGCCGGATCAGCACGAAGCAGATCACCACGGCGCCGATACCGGCGACGAAGGCCAGCCAACCGCCCCCCAGGGCGGCGGCCACGTTCTGCCGCGACACCAGGGCAATCACCACCGGGATGAACATCGCCCGCCAAAACAGGATGCCGCTTTCCGTCGTCTTCGAAAGCATGCCGCGGTCCTGCAGCTTGCGCGTCAGAAGCACGAGGAAGAGCATGCCGAAGCCCACGCCGCCGATGTTTGCGGAAATCCCCAACATCCGCCCCAGCAGCTCACCAATCAGGGTTCCCACAAACCCACACCCCGTCATAATCAAAAGTCCGTAGATGACCATTCTCGAACTCCTTAAATGAGTTATGCCCGCGCGGGTCGCCGGGGCGGCGCGAACCGCCACCCCGGTCCGCGCGCCTTATTCGACCACCATAATCAGGCCGCCCGGCTTCAGGCGATCGCCCGCGGACACCGCGATCGACTTCACGGTGCCGTCCACCGGCGAGGGCATGGGGTTCTTCATCTTCATCGCTTCGAGGACGCAAAGAACCTCACCCTTTTTCACTTCCTGCCCGACGGCAACTTTGAGCGAGTCAATGCTGCTGGGCATCTTGGCCTTGATTTCCATTCCTTCTTCTCCTTTCGAATGATGACGCCGCCTGTCTTTTTCCGGGCGTCGCCGACGTAAAAACACGAACCGAACCAGACACTTAAAGAAGGGCCAGAACCTCGTCCCGGCCCACCATCCGCACCTCGGCAAGGTCCTTCACGAGAAGGCTCCGCGAGGTGGACAGCAATTCCGCAAGCTTGACGCCGCCGCCGTCGGCGAGTTCCACTTCCGCATCGACGGCAAAACCGAAGGCGCGGCCGATCTCCACTGCGCCGGCGGCGAAGCGGCCGTAGCGCACCATGTCCCCGCCCTTGATCAGCAGGTCGATGTCGGAGGCGGCGCTGGTGTAGGAAAGGCGGGTGGCGATCTCGAGCGCGACAGAGCCGATCAGCCCCACCGCGATGCCGCAGGCCGCGCCGCGCGCGATCAGCGCGCGCACCGCATCGCCGATGGCGCCGCCCAAGCCGCCTGCGCACGCCGCCACGCGATAGGGATCGGTGAGCGCGGCGATCTCCTGCCGCCGGACCGGGAAGGTGGAGCGCACCCGTGCGCCATCCTCGCGGAAGGGGAAGGAAAGACCGACTTGCACCTCGTCCGCCTGCATCGGCAGCCACGGACGGCAGACGATGCCGGGCAGGATCGAATCCTTGAGGCAGGCGGCGGCGCGCGCCGTAACCTTGGGCGCGCGGAACGGCGGCAACAGCCCGGCCACCGCGCGCTCGGGCAGGCACGCCCGCGCGGACGGGGTAAAATCGGCCAGGAGGTGCCGCACCAACCGCATCGCGTCTACCTCCGTTTGGTCCAGACCGGATCGGTCTTGGCGGTCTGTTGCAGTTCGACCTGCGCGGCGAGCAGGT
>JBFWJB010000211.1:0-5411 GCA_050253435.1 Rhodospirillaceae bacterium | reverse complement strand
CCGCGGGCGCGCGCGCCAGCATCCAGTATCACCAGGCGCACTACGAGATCCGCGAACGCCACCAGGAGCGCGCCGAAACCCTGCGGCAGAAGCTCAAGGCCGCAGACCTGCCGGCGATCGTCACCGACAGCCATATCGTACCGGTGCTGGTCGGCGAGGCGTCGCGCTGCAAGCGCGCGAGCGACCTGCTGCTCGAAGAGCACGGCATCTACATCCAGCCGATCAACTACCCGACGGTGCCGCGCGGCAGCGAGCGCCTGCGCATCACGCCGACGCCGCTGCACACCGACGCGCAGATGGACGCCCTGGTCGCCGCGCTGCAGGCGGTATGGGCGAAGCTCAACCTCAAGATGTCGGCCTGATCTCGCGGAAGCGTATCTGAAACCAAAACGCCCCGGAGGCAGTCCCTCCGGGGCGTTTCGGTTTTACCGCCACGCTCAGGGGAGGAACTCGCAGCCCTTCTCGGCCAGGGTCTTGTCCACCCAGGAACGGTCCACGGTGCCCTGGCGGATCGCCTCCATCTGTTTGACTTCCGCGGCGTTCTTCGCCTGGGTGCGTTTCAGGATGTCCGCTGCGGCGGCGCGCGGCACGGCGAGCACGCCGTCGGCGTCGCCGATCACCAGGTCGCCCGGCGCGACCACCATGCCGTTCAGGCTGACCGGGAAGCCGATCTCCCCCGGACCGTCCTTGTAGGGGCCGCGGTGGGTGATCCCCAGCGCATAGACCGGCAGGTTCCGCTCCAGGAACGCCTGGCAGTCCCGGATCGCGCCGTTGATCACGACGCCGCCGACGCCGCGCGAGATGGCGCGCGCGAGCATCAGTTCGCCCATCAGGGCGCTGGTCAGCTCGCCGCCGCCGTCGCAGACGATGATGTCGCCCGGCTCGGCCATGTCGATCGCCTTGTGCAGCATCAGGTTGTCGCCGGGGCGCACGCGCACCGTCAGCGCGGGTCCTGCCAGCACGCCTTCGCGGTGCATCGGGCGCAGGCCGCAGCCTCCGGCCGAGAGCCGCCCCATGCAATCGCTGACGTTGGCGACCGGAAGCCCGCGAAAGGCCTCGACCATATCGGCCGGGATGCGCTCCCAGCTCTGCTTGACGCGAAAACCTGCGCCCATCTCATACCTCCTTGGTTGCCGGAAGGCGAAGCCGCGGGAACACCTTGGCCGCATTCTTCCAATATATCTTTTCCTTGTCCTCGGCGGACAGTGCGGCGTTGGACTCGATGTAGCGCCGCGTATCGTCGAAGAAGAAGCCGGTATCCGGGTCCTTGCACTTCACCGCGCCGTGCATTTCAGAGGCGAACAGGATGTTGTCCACCGGCACCACCCCGGCCAGCAGGTCGATGCCCGGCTGGTGGTAGACGCAGGTGTCGAAGAACAGGTTGCCCTCCATCAGCGCGGCGGGTTCCGGGCGCTTCATGTCCATCGCGATGCCGCGGTAGCGGCCCCAGTGGTAGGGCACCGCCCCGCCGCCGTGCGGAATGATCAGCTTCAGTTTGGGAAAGCGGGTGAACAGGTCCGACTTGAGCAGTTGCATGAAGACCGCAGTGTCGGCGTTGATGTAATGCGCGCCGGTGAAATGGAAGTTGGGGTTGCAGGACTGGCTGACGTGGATCATCGCCGGGACCTGCAGTTCCTCCATCTTGGCGAAGAAATCGAACCACCAGGGGTCGGTGATCGGCGGATCGGTCCAAAAGCCGCCGCTCGGGTCGGGGTTCAGGTTGCAGCCGACGAAGCCCATCTCCTCGACGCAGCGCACCAGCTCCGGAATAGAGCCCGTGGGGGAAACGCCGGGCGACTGCGGCAGCTGGCACACCGGGGCGAAGTTCTCCGGATAGAGGTCGCAGACCCGCTTGATCAGGTCGTTGCAGTTTCTCGCCCAGGCGCGGCTCATCTCCTCGGTGCCGATGTGGTGGCCCATGCCGCCGGCGCGCGGCGAGAAGATCGTCATGTCGGTGCCGCGCTCGCGCTGCAGGCGCAGTTGGACGGCCTCCAGGCTTTCGCGGATCTCGTCGTCGGAGATCGCCGGCGCGTCGCTGCCGGGGTTGCCCTTGGCGTCGATCTGCGCCTTCCGCCACCCCTCGTGCTGAGGCGGGGTCGTCGTATAGTGGCCATGACAGTCGATAATCATAACTCTCTCCTAAACTGACTTCGGTGGCGGCGCTCTAGTGCTGGAGCGTGTAGATGGTTTCGATCAGCATCTGGTCGAGGAACCCGGACGGCGTCGGGATGAAGAGAACCGTCGCAAACAGGATCGAGAAGATCACCGCGAACGCCAGGGAGCCGAGGAAGCCGAGGAGGAGCCGCCGCGTCCCCAGCAGCCACAACGACGCGGTGAGCGCGCAGGTGGTGGCGACGATGAAGCCGACGAACGGCAGCCCCCAGGAATAGAGCAGCCACACCGCGGCGAAGGCGAACACCCGCATGCGCACCGGCGGCGGCGCGAAGAAGATCCGCTTGAGCTTGCCGTCCAGGGGTTGCGTCGCGGCGCGCCCGGCGATCTCCTTCACCGTGATGGCGAGGGCGCACACCGTCACCAGCGCGGCGAGGGACAGCGGATAGACGCGCGCCGAAACCGCGATGTCCGCCGCCTGGGAGCTGAGAACCCCCGCCCCGGCGACGATCAGGAACAGCGAGATGAGGTTGAAGTACAACACGGCCGTTACTCCTTGGTTCCTTGGTCTTGTCTCCGTCCGCACCCGTCAGCCGTTGGGATGCGAAGGGCCGGCGCCGCGCAGGCGGCGGACGACGGAAACCACGATCATCACCAGGGTGACCGCAAAGAACGCATCCGCGATCGGCCGTCCGAACACGTCGCCCCACCCCGCCGACGTGGTGAACATCACCAGCGCCTCCTGCTCGAACAGCGGGCCGAGGATCATCGTCAGCACGATCGGCAAAATCGGGATGCGCAGCGCGCGGAACCACAGCGCAAGGGCGGTGGCGCCGAACATCACCGTGACGTCGAACAGGCTGTTCTGGATGGCGTAGGAGCCGAGGATCGAGAACACCGCGATGAACGTTGCGAGGATTCTCTTGGGCACCTTCAGCACCACCGCGAAATAGCGGGCGGCGTACATGCCGAAGAACATCATGAACAGGTTGACCGCGAGGAACCCCCAGAAGAACGTGTAGATCAGCACCGGCTCGTTCTTGAACAGCAGGGGCCCCGGCTGCAGACCGTGCAGGGTGAGCGCGCCGATGAACACCGCGGCCGCGCCGCTGCCCGGAATGCCGAGCGAGATCAGCGGAATGAGGGAGCCGCCGACGTTGGCGCTGTTGGAGGCCTCGGCGGCGATCAGGCCGGTGACCGAACCCTTGCCGAAGGGCTCGTCCCGCTTGCAGAAGCGCTTCTCCACCGCGTGGGCGATGAAGGGCGTGGTGACCGGCCCCACCGCGGGCAGAATGCCGAGAAACACGCCGATCGCCGAGGAGCGGAGGTAGGTGAAGGCACGGTTGAAGATGGTCTGCAGGAGATAGCCGGAGCTGTGCTCCCGGCCTATGGAGACCGTATCTCCCTCGGATGCGTTGTCCAGGCTCTCGAAGGCGAGGAACACCGCCTCGGTCATGCAGAACAGCCCGATCAGCACCGCGATCAGGTTGAAGCCCGACATCAGATCGACGCTGCCGAAGGTGAAGCGCGCCTCGCCGGTGACCGGGTCGAGACCGATGGTGGTGAGCAAAAGCCCGATGCAGCAGCCGAGGAAATTGCGCAGGATCGGCGTCTCCACCATGACGATGACGACGACGAAGCTGAACAGCAGCAGGGCGCAATAGTCGGCGGGGCCGAACTTCAGGGCGAGCGCGGACAGCAGCGGCGTGAGGAACAACAGCGCCATGCCGGAGAGAATGCCGCCGATGCCGGAGCTCAGCGCGGCGAGGCTCAGGGCCAGCGGCGCCTTGCCCGCCTTCGCCATCGAGTGGCCTTCCCAGCCGGTGACGATGGAGGCGGGCGTGCCCGGCACGTTGATCAAAATCGCCGAGATGCTGCCGCCGAAGATGCCGCCGACGTAAATGCCGCCGAGCATGATCATTCCCGCGTCCGCCGTCATCAGGAATGTGACCGGTACGAACAGGGCGATCGCCAGGGTCGCGGTGAGGCCGGGAATGGCCCCGAAAATGATGCCGATGATGACTCCGACGATCTCGATGAGAAGATTCGCCGGGGTGTTGGCGGCCAACAGTCCTTCGAACATTGGTGCCTCGAAACTGGAAATTCCGGAACCGGAAGCGTGCGGCCGCCGGGGCGGCCTGCCGGAGGAAGGAAGCCGGACGCCGCGGGGCGTCCGGCCGGTCCGGATTACTGGGCCATCTTCAGCTGGCCCGCATCCTTGAGGTAGGAGTAGACCTCGTCATAGGCCTCGGAATAGGCCTTCTGCTTCTCCGCCAGGCCCTGCGCCTTGACCGACACGCCGACCTTCTCGAAGGCGGCATGGGTTTCCGGGTCCGCCAGAGTCTTCAGGATGAGGTGGGAGAGATAGGCCTTGATCGCCTTGTCGGTCCCCTTCGGTACCGCGGCGAAGCGGTCCGCGCCCCAGGTGCCCGAAGCCATCTTGATCTTCAGGTCCTTCATCGTCGGGGCCTTGGGCGCCTCGGCCAGGGGGCTGTTGTCGGCCACGGCCAGCACCTTCAGACTGCCGTCCTGCACGTACTGGGCGATCTCCGTATAGTAGATGCCCGACATGTCGATATTGCCGCCGAGCAGCGACACGATGGCGGGCTTGCCGCCCTGGAACGGCACATAGGTGAACGACGCCCCGGTCTGCTTGGCGACGATGCGGGTGGCGGTGTCGAACGACGAGTTGGGAATGACGCCCACCTTCACCTTTTCGGGGTTCGCCTTCGCGTAGTCGACAATCTCGCGGAAGCTCATCTTGCCGAACTGGGAATCGGTGCGCACCGTCCACACCACGGGCTCGAAGTTGATGCCCGCGATCGGCTCCAGGTCGGTCTTCTTGAACTTCGCACCCTGCTTGAGGATGTTCACGAACACCGTCGGGTTGGCGAGAATGCCCACCGTGTACCCGTCGTTGCGCGCCTGGGTGGCCATGTAGGTGTTGCCGACGATGCTGCCGCCGCCGCTGCGGTTTTCGACGCGGAACTGATACCCCGTCACCCGTTCCATCTGCGCAGCCAGAGTGCGGGCGGTGATGTCCATGCCGCCGCCCGCCGGATAGGACACGACGAAATTGATCGGCCGATTGGGATAGTTTGCGGGCTTCGCCGGGTCCGCACTCGCCGGCGTCGACACGAGAACCGCGGTGGTCAGACACAAGGCTGCCACGGTTGTAATCTTTTTCATTCGAACCTCCCGAAACGTGTGGTCGCTCAAACGCGTTGATTATCCAACCAATGCCGAAAACTAGAACATGGGGGCCGGCGCGCACCCTATTGCAAATTGGCTATGGACAA
>JBFWJB010000210.1:0-5434 GCA_050253435.1 Rhodospirillaceae bacterium | reverse complement strand
TCCGCCTGATCGACTTCAAGCTGGAGTTCGGCCGCCTCTACCACGACAACGGCGACATCCAGATCGTCCTCGCCGACGAAATCTCGCCCGACAACTGCCGCCTGTGGGACATCGCAACCGGCGAACGCCTCGACAAGGACCGCTTCCGCCTCGACCTCGGCAACGTCGAGCGCGGCTACCAGGAAGTGGCGAAGCGCCTGGGAATCATCCCCGAGAGCGCGCCCTACGACCTGCAGGGTCCGGAAACCGTGCAATAAAGAAGCCCCGGAGAATGAGATGAAAGCCAAAGTCCACGTCACCCTGAAGCAGGGCGTCCTCGACCCGCAGGGCAAGGCGGTGCAGCACGCGCTCGCCTCCCTGGGTTTCACCGGCGTCGGCGACGTCCGCCAGGGCAAGTTCATCGAGCTCGACATCGCGGAGACCGACGCGGCCAAGGCCAAGGCCCAGGTCGAGGAGATGTGCAAGAAGCTGCTCGCCAACACCGTCATCGAGAACTACGCCATCGACCTGGAAGGCTGATCCCTTCCGCCGTGGCCTGCGACAAGGACCGCCGAACGTGAAAGCCGCCGTCATCGTCTTCCCCGGCTCCAACTGCGACCGCGACGTCGCCGTGGCGCTGGAACGCGTCACCGGGCACAAGCCCCGGATGATCTGGCACCGCGACACCGCCCTGCCCGCCCTCGACCTCATCGTCGTGCCCGGCGGCTTCTCCTATGGCGATTACCTGCGCTCCGGCGCGATGGCGGCGCACTCGCCGATCATGGCGGCGGTAAAGGCGCAGGCGGCCAAGGGGGTGCGGGTGCTCGGCATCTGCAACGGCTTCCAAATTCTCACCGAGACGGGGCTGCTGCCCGGCGTGCTGATGCGCAACCAGGGCCTCTCCTTCGTCTGCCGCGACGTGCTTCTGCGGGTGGAAACCTCCAACTCCGACTTCACCGCGGGCTACAACGCGGGCCAGGTGGTGCGCATTCCGGTGGCGCACGGCGACGGCAACTACTTCGCCGAGCCTGCGGTGCTCGACCGCCTGGAGGACGAGGACCGCGTCGCCTTCCGCTATTGCGACGAAGCGGGCGCGGCGGAGGAAACCGCCAACCCCAACGGCTCGCGCCGCAACATCGCGGGGATCCTCAACGAGACCCGCACCGTGCTGGGGATGATGCCGCATCCCGAGCGCCTCGCCGACCCGCTTCTGGGCGGCACCGATGGCGCGCCGATGTTCCGCGCGCTCGCCGCCGCCCTGTCCTGACTGCCCCGAGGATCGTCCGATGTCTGCCATCACTCCTGAAATCGTCGCCGAACACGGCCTCTCCCCCGCCGAATACGAGCGCGTGCTGGCGATCATGGGCCGCGAGCCCAACATCACCGAGCTCGGCATCTTCTCGGTGATGTGGAGCGAGCACTGCTCCTACAAGTCGTCGAAGAAGTGGCTGAAGACCCTGCCCACCACCGCGCCGTGGGTGATCTGCGGCCCCGGCGAGAACGCGGGCGTGGTCGACATCGGCGACGGTCAGGCGGCGATCTTCAAGATGGAGAGCCACAACCACCCGTCGTTCATCGAGCCCTACCAGGGCGCGGCGACCGGCGTCGGCGGCATTCTGCGCGACGTCTTCACCATGGGCGCGCGGCCGGTGGCCAACTTGAACGCCCTGCGCTTCGGCGCGCCGGAGCACCCCAAGACCCGCCACCTGGTGGCGGGCGTGGTCGCGGGCATCGGCGGCTACGGCAACTGCGTCGGCGTGCCCACGGTCGGCGGCGAGGTGGAGTTCCACCCCTCCTACAACGGCAACATCCTGGTCAACGCGATGACCATCGGCGTCGCCGACACCGACAACATCTTCTATTCCAAGGCCTCCGGCGTCGGCAATCCGGTGGTCTACGTCGGCTCCAAGACCGGGCGCGACGGCATCCACGGCGCGACCATGGCCTCCGCCGAGTTCTCCGAGGATTCGGAGGAGAAGCGCCCGACCGTGCAGGTCGGCGACCCCTTCACCGAGAAGCTTCTGATCGAGGCGTGCCTGGAGCTGATGGCCACCGACGCGATCGTCGCGATCCAGGACATGGGCGCGGCGGGCCTCACCTCGTCCTCCTTCGAGATGGCCTCCAAGGGCGGCCTCGGCGTCGAGATCGACCTCGATGCGGTGCCGGTGCGCGAAACCGGAATGACGCCTTATGAAATCATGCTCTCCGAAAGCCAGGAGCGCATGCTGATGGTGCTGGAGCCGGGCAAGGAGCACGTCGCCAAGGCGGTGTTCGACAAGTGGGAGCTCGACTTCTCGATCATCGGCCACCTTACCGATACCGGGCGCATGGTGCTGACCATGGGCGGCGCAACCGTCGCCGACCTGCCGATCGACCCCCTCGCCCAGGCCGCGCCGGAATACGACCGCCCGTGGACGCCGGGCGAAAAGCTGCCGGAGATCGCCGCCGCCGACGTGCCCGAACGCCCCTGGAACGAGGCGCTTCTCACCCTCATCGGCGGACCGCAGGGCTCCTCGCGGCGCTGGGTGTGGGAACAGTACGACCACATGGTGATGGGCGACACCGTGGGCCGCCCCGGCGGCGACGCCGCGCTGGTGCGCATCCACGGCACCAGGAAGGGCTTGGCCGCCACCTCCGACGTGACGCCGCGCTACGTCGTCGCCGACGCCCATCAGGGCGGCCGCCAGGCGGTGGCCGAGGCGTGGCGCAACATCACCGCGGTGGGCGCGACGCCCTTGGCGATCACCGACAACATGAACTTCGGCAACCCCGAGCGCCCGGCGATCATGGGGCAGTTCGTCGAGGCGATCAAAGGCATGGGCGAGGCCTGCACCGCGCTCGACTTCCCGGTCGTCTCCGGCAACGTCTCGCTCTACAACGAGACCAACGGCGAGGCGATCCTGCCGACCCCGACGATCGGTGCGATCGGCCTGATCTCGAACGTGGAAGAGGCGGTGGGCATCGCCTTTCCCGCACCGGAAATGGCGCTGGTGCTGATCGGGCCGGAGGGCTCCTGGCTCGGCCGGTCGTGGTACCTCGCCCAGGTGGCGGGCCGCGCCGAGGGCGCGCCGCCGCCGGTCGACCTTGCGCTTGAACGCAAGAACGGCGACTTCGTGCGCACCCTGATCCGCACCGGCAAGGTTGCGGCCTGTCACGACGTCTCCGACGGCGGGCTCCTCGTCGCGGTGGCGGAAATGGCCATGGCCTCGGGCATCGGCGCGGACATCGCGGTCGCGGGCCCGCACCTCCACGCCAAGCTGTTCGGCGAGGACCAGGGGCGCTATGTGGTCGCAACCGCGGATGCCGAGACGGTGCTCGCCGCGGCGGCCAAGGCCGGGGTTGCGGCGCGTCTGCTCGGCGCCACCGGCGGCGATGCGCTTTCGGTCAACGGTGCGGATAAAATTTCCGTCGCCGCGCTGAAAAACGCGCACGATTCGTGGTTCCCGAACTATATGGCATAGCGTTGCCGCCACGGGCGGCGTTTGGATCAATCCGATCGTGTCTGAGTCTCCGCCGTCCGCCTCGCCCGACGCAGCCCTGCGCACCGGCATTGCCGCAGGGCTGGCATGCTATCTGTTCTGGGGCCTGCTGCCGCTCTACCTCAAGCTCTTCGCCGACATGCCGCCGCCGGAGGTTCTGGCGCACCGCATCGTCTGGAGCGTCGTCACCCTGGTGCTGCTGATCGGGCTTTTGCACGGCAGGCGCGCGGTGATGGCGGCGATCCGCTGCCGCCGCACGCTGCTCACCCTCACCGCGACCGCGCTTCTGATCACCGCCAACTGGCTGATCTACATCTTTGCGATCACCGACGGCCACCTGCTGCAGGCGAGCATGGGCTACTACATCAACCCGCTGATCAACGTCCTCTTCGGCCGCGTCTTCCTCAAGGAGACGATGACGCCGCGCCAGATCGTCGCGGTCGCCTGCGCCGCCGCCGGGGTCTCGGTGATGATCGTCGGCGTCGGCGAAATTCCGTTGATCGCGCTCAGCCTCGCGCTCACCTTCGGCACCTACGGCCTGCTGCGCAAGACCATCCCGGTGGACGGCGCGAGCGGCCTGTTCGTCGAGAGCCTGATCATCGGCCCGGCGGCGCTTGCCTATCTCTTGTGGCTCAACCACCAGGGCGCCGGCCACTTCGGCCACGACGGCGCGGCGCGCGACATCCTGCTGTTGTGCGCCGGGCCGGTCACCGCCATCCCCCTGGTGCTGTTCGGCTATGCGGTGCGGCGGGTGCGGCTTTCCACCATGGGCCTGATGCAGTACGTCGCGCCGACCGGGCAGTTCCTGCTCGCCACCCTGCTCTACGGCGAGCCCTTCACCCAGGCGCACCTGTGGGCCTTCTCTTGTATTTGGACCGGGTTGGCGATTTACTCTATTCCGCGCGATGCGTTCGCCATGCTCGGCCTGCGCATCCGCTGACAAGAAGATCAAGGGATACCGCCATGGACGATTCCTCCCCGGCCTTCACCCGCATCCGCAAGGATGTGGAGACCCACCCGGTGGTGCTCTACATGGAAGGCACGCCGATGTACCCGCACACCGCGCGCGCCGCGGCGGTGGCGCAGGCGCTCGACACCATGGGCATCCCCTACAAAAGCGTCAATCTGGTGGACGACCCGGAGGTCAAGGAGGCGATCAAGGCCTTCGGCGAATGCCCGGACCTGCCGCACCTCTACATCAAGGGCAAACTCGCGGGCGGCGGCGAAGCGGCGCGCGACCTCGCCAAATCCGGTGCGTTGAAGGACAAACTGGCGGAAGCCGGAATCGCCGCGAAACCCGCGGAATAGCGCCTCTCACGCCTCGGCGGAGCGCGGCATGCCGTCCACCAGGCGGCGCAGAACCTGCCCCAGCACATGGCCGGAAACCGCGGTCAGCGCCACCATCGCGCCGAACTCCACGCCCGCCCACGCGCCGCGCAGGCCGCCGAGCGGCCCGCCCACCACCTGGCGCAGACCCGCAACGCTCTGCGCCGTCAGCGGATAGAGGCACAGCAGCACCAGCCCCACCCCGGCCAGCCACGCGCCGCGCCGCGCGGTGAGCACCCGCACCCCCGCATAGCCGATCGGCCAGCCGATGGCGGCGGCGGCCACCGCCACCAGCAGGCGCATGCCGCCGAACACCAGCGACGGCACCAGCACCAGCCCGCCCGCGAACACCAGAAGCCAGCGCGGCGGCAGGTCCACGCCCTCGGCGGTGAGGAATTCGAGGCCGATATCGGCAAGCGCCGCCAGCCCGGCGATCGCCGCCATCATGATGGCGAGCACGTCGAGGGCGCGCATCAGACCGGAATGCTCCAGCGGCGAGGGCGGCGGCGCGGGCTCCGCCCCGGCGGAAAGGAATCCGACGCGGCTCCACGCCAGCAGGCAGGGGGCGAAGGCCGCGGCGACGAACGCCCAGATCGCGGCGGTGCCCCACACCGAATCGTCCAGCCCCGGCGCGGCGAAATGCAGCACGG